>JANMPF010000241.1:0-10242 GCA_031369725.1 Rhodobiaceae bacterium
TGCTGCAGGTCACGCCGTGATCGCGGGACGCCTGAGCAAGGGCGATCATTTGTTGATGCCTGATTCGAACTATGTGGGGATTGCCGAACTCACGCGTGACACGCTGCCCCGCTTTGGCATTGAAACGTCCTTTGTGGACACGACTGATGCAGAAGCGGTTGCCGCCGGCATCAGGCCCAATACGCGCATGCTTTGGCTGGAAACGCCGGGCAACCCCACCATGCAAATCTGTGATCTCAAGGCGCTTGCCAAGCTCGCCCACGACAAGGGGGTGCGCGATGTTGTGGTGGATTCCACTTATGCCACGCCCATTGCCACGAAGCCATTGAGTCTTGGGGCCGATTTCGTGATGCATTCGCTGACGAAATATATTGGTGGCCACGGTGATGCCATGGGTGGTTGCGTGATTGGCCGCAAGGCTGACCTTGACGCACTCAATCTGGAATCAACGGTGCATTTCGGTGGCATCCTGTCGCCGTTCAACGCATGGCTCATTTTGCGTGGTGCTGCCACCCTTCCCATTCGGATGAAGGCGCACCAGGAAGCCGCCCTGAAACTTGCAAGCTGTCTGGAAAGCCACCAGGCGGTCAAGCGCGTGTTCTACCCCGGACTTTTGTCGCATCCGCAACATGCTCTTGCAAAGGCCCAAATGAAAAATTTCTCCGGCATGATGACGTTTCAAACCCACGAGAATGGTGTAGCCGTTGCAAAACGCATGGTAAAGCAATTGGAGCTCATCCACTATGCGGTGTCACTCGGCCATCACCGTAGCCTGGTGTGCTGGATTGGCACCGACGACATTGAAAGCTCAACTTATAAGCACGGGCCGGAAGCCGCAGCGCGCTTTCGCGAATACATGGGCGATGGCGTGTTTCGCCTTTCTGTCGGCATTGAAGATGGTGACGATCTTTGGGCCGATCTGGTAAAATGCCTCTAAGACTGGGCGTTGCGTGCCTTGTGCCTCAGATAAGTGCGAATGCTGACCGGAATCATCAGCAGATATACGGCGGCAAATAGCGTGAGCGTTTCCCAGGGAAATGAGATGAGGAACACGAATACCAAAACGGCACAACCCAGAATAGGCAGAACCAAATCGCGTCTAACCCGTGAGCCCACGGTTTTTCCCGAAAAAGTCGGGATACGACTCACCATGAGAATTGCCACCAGCACAATGTAAGGTGCGATGAACAGCGCATAGGTGTGGCCATTGTCAATATAACCCAAAAAACCGAGATACATGGGTGCCATAGCCAAGCCGGCGCCCGCCGGTGCCGGTGCGCCGCTAAAGAAGCCGCCTGCCCAAGCGGGTTTTTCCGCATCATCCAGTGCCACATTGAATCTTGCCAGCCGCAACGCACAACAAATGGCCAGAACCAGTGCCACCACCCAACCCTTGGTCTTCAAATCATTGAGCGACCAGAGATAGATGAGAATTGCAGGTGCCACGCCGAAGTTGACAAAGTCGGCAAGTGAATCCAGCTCGGCACCAAAGCGCGAAGTGCCTTTCAGGAGACGTGCCAACCTGCCATCAAGTGCATCGAGAACGATTGAAATAATTACTGCCCCGACAGCAAGTTCAAAGCGCCCTTCAATGCCCAACCTTATCGCTGTCACGCCACTGCAAAGTGCAAGCAAGGTAATGAGATTTGGCAGCAAGTAACGCACCGGAACCTGCTTGAAGCGCTTGTTCTGTGCAGTCTTGGGTAAATCGTCGGTTTGCATTGTCAACTCTTTCGCGCCGCCCGTTCGCCCTCAATCGAGCGCAAATCGGCGAAGACAGTTTCCCCGGCAATGGAACGTTGGCCCACTGCAACATGGGGACTGACACCCTTGGGCAGATAAACATCAACCCGGCTGCCAAACCGGATGAGGCCAAATCTTTGGCCTGCCCCCAGCCTGTCGCCTTCACCAACAAATTTCACTATGCGCCGTGCGATCAGCCCGGCGATCTGCACAACGCCGAGCAAGCGGCCGTCGGCCAATTCCAGGGTAAAGGCCTGACGCTCATTGTCTTCACTGGCCTTGTCAAGCTCGGCATTCAGAAAGGTGCCAGGAATGTAGGTGATCTTTGCAATGCGTGCATCGGTTGGCGAGCGGTTCACATGCACATCGAACACATTCATGAAAACGGAAATGCGGGTGGTTGGTTCGCGCTCTAGCGCCAGCTCGGGAGGCGGAATAACATTTTCGATGGCGCTGATGCGGCCATCAGCGGGTGAAATCACCAAACCTTCGCGCAACGGCGTGAGGCGCTCGGGGTCGCGGAAAAAATAGGCACACCAGGCGGTAGCTACAACACCAATCCAGCCAATCGCGTTCCAATCGAGCCAGAATAAGGCCAAGGTAACACCGGCGAAAATTGCGATGAAGCGCCAGCCTTCACGGTGGACCGGCACGAGGGATGCGGCAATACTGTTTACGATGGACATGGGCTTCATCTAGCCCGGATTTACCAATTTGCAAAGCACAGAGGCTGCGAACACCCCATGGTATTCACAGCCCCTTTTTGTCATGCGCCCGGGGAATGTTTCTGCATTAAACAACTCCGTTTGACACGTTCCCAATTCCTGTTTGCAAGGCCACACTTGTTGCACCATTTGGCTCTTGCAGCTAACCACCCTTTTCCGGGGTTGGCTTTACATTAGTCCGAGGACGTAAACAAAGATGAATTGGATGGCGAAAGGAATCAAATTTTCAGCAAATTCGCCTGAATTCCTGCGCTTAGCGTTAATGAGCTATTGCCAAATCAGCGTCAGGGTCCGGTTGTTCATTCGGCGCTAACTTTACCAAATGCCTTGGCCTCGGCAGTGAGCCCGCGCTCGTCAAGATTGGCGGCCAAAAGCCTGCGGGCCTCATCGGCTTCGCGTTGACGGTTCCACATGGCGGCGTAAACGCCTTTCCTGCGCAACAGCTGATTATGGGTGCCACGCTCGGCAATGCGGCCAGCCTCGAGCACAATAATCTCGTCGGCATCCACCACGGTTGAAAGCCTGTGGGCAATCACAATGGTGGTGCGGTTCTTTGAAACCTTGCGCAGGGCAGCCTGAATTTCCTGTTCGGTAAAACTGTCAAGGGCGGATGTGGCTTCGTCGAGGACCAGTATCGGCGGACCCTTCAGGATTGTACGCGCTATCGACACCCTTTGTTTTTCACCACCCGAAAGCTTGAGGCCGCGTTCACCCACCATGGCATCATAACCCTTGGGAAGGCTCATGATGAACCTATGGATCTGCGCCATCTTTGCGGCAGCTTCGACTTCAACGTCAGTTGCACCCGGCCTGCCGTAACGAATATTGTAGCGAATGGTGTCGTTAAACAGCACCGTGTCTTGCGGCACCATGCCAATGGCGGCGCGCAGCGACTTTTGCGTAACCTGGGCGATATCCTGCCCGTCAATGGCTATGCGACCGCCAGTTGTTTCATAAAACCGATAAAGCAGCCGCGAAATAGTGGATTTGCCGGCACCCGATGGGCCAACAATGGCCACTGTATGCCCTGCTGGTACGGCAAAGGTGAGATCCTTGATGATCGGCCTTTCCTTGTCATAGGCAAAACTCACGTTTTCAAAAACGATTGCGGCCTTGCCTGGCTGCAAGGGAACAGCATCGGGCTTGTCCTTTATTTCGGCATTGATTGAGAGAAGCCGGAACATGCCCTCAACATCGATCAAGCCTTGCTTGATTTCACGATATGACGAGCCAATGAAGTTCAGCGGCATGTAGAGCTGCACCATCAGCGCATTCACCATCACGAAATCGCCGATGGTGGCGTGGCCCTGGGAGATGTCATAGGCCGACATGGCCATGACGATCGTCAGACCAATTGCAAAGAAGAATGTTTGCCCGGCGTTGAGCACGGCCAGCGACACCCAGGTTTTCACTGCGGCCTTCTCATAGAGCAGCATGGAGGCATCAAAGCGAACGGCTTCATGCTCTTCATTGCCGAAATACTTAACCGTCTCAAAATTCAGCAAGCTGTCGATGGCTTTGGTATTTGCGTCCGTATCGGCGTCATTCATGTTGCGGCGGATATTGATGCGCCATTCGGTGGCCGTATAGGTGTACCAAAGATAAACGACCACGGTGCCCAGAACGACGGCTGCATAATGCCAGCTGAAGGAATAGGCCAGCACGCCAGCAACAAGTGCTATTTCCAAGGCAGTGGGAAAAGTGTTGAACAGCGAGAAGCGCAATACCGTATCAACGCCTGCCGTGCCGCGGGAGATAATGCGCGACAGCCCGCCGGTTCGCCGCTCGAGATGAAATTTGAGCGAGAGGGCATGCAGGTGGCGGAAGGTTTTGATGGCCAGCTCGCGCACGGCGCGTTGGCCAACCTTGGCAAACACGGCGTCACGAATTTGGGCAAGTGCCACCATCATGACGCGGCCAACACCATATGCGAGAATGAGGAAGAACGGCACGCTGAAGGCAACGGCGGCGGGATTTCCGGTGGCGGTCAATGCATCGGTTGCATATTTGAACGCGTATGGCGTCCACACGGTGATGATTTTGGAAGCAAACAACGCCACCATGGCGAGAATGACGCGGATTTTAAGGTCGGTCCGCCCCTCGGGCCACAAATAGGGCAAAAGGCTTTTCAGGGTTTCCCATTGGTCCCCGTCACCACTGGCGAAATTTGCCACGGTGACGGGCGCTTTACGGCTCATGAAGTCAACAGTTCCTTATGGAGCTTTGGGAGCGTCGGGGGTCAAGAACACCTGACCGGGATAGATCAGGCCGGGTTTGCGAATTTGGTCTTTATTGGCTTCGTAGATGACGGTGTACATTATCCCCTTGCCGTAAATCTTGCGCGACAGGCGCCACAAGTTGTTGCCAGGCTGAATAATGATTTGGTCTGGTGCCTTGACCTCGGCGACAACGGCAGGTGCAGGTCCAGGCGCTGGCGCTGCTTCCACTTTTGGCGGTTCAACTGCGGGTGGCGTTGCAGCAGCAATGGCGGGTGCGGCAGGTGCCGGTTGAGCAATAGACGCAGCAGGAGCTGGTGCCACAATGGGAGCTGGTATTGGTGCGGCAACGTCGGGTGTTTTGGCAACTTCCACCGTCGTCGTCGCCGGTGCCGTAGCTACGGCCACTGCAGTTTTATCAGCTGTCGTTGCAACGATGGGGGCCGGTTCGACGGCAGCCACCACAGCAGGCTTTTCTGGAACCGGTGCAGCCGTTGCCAACTTCGCCGGGTCTTCGCGGAAGAATGGCATGGCCACCCGGCTTGTCACTTTGCCATCGGCACCGATTTCATCAGCGCGCAGTTCGTGGGCGCCAATGGTGAGCGGCACGCCGCCGGGCATGGTCCAGGTTCCATCGGAACCGACGGCTGCCAGCCCATAAGCGCTGTTATCAACATAGATTTGCACCTTGCTGCCAGAGGGGCCACGGCCGCCGAAAACAATATTGCCGTGTTCATCATAATCAACGGTATCGAGATTGACCATATTCATCGCTGGCAAAGCGGGCTTCTTGTCAGTTGGCAACTGGATAAGGGTGGTTGGCTCATCAGGCTTCAAGACCGCCACCATCGGCGTGCTTTCGCCACCTTCCTTTACGTCCACAGCCACCGTATCGGCGGAAGCCACAACAGTGTCTTTACTTTTCATTTCAAGTGAAAGGGCACCAGGTCCCTTGGGCAACGGCTTTTCAGGCGTTACAACAAATGCACCGTCAGCATTGGCAATTGCCGTTCCAACGCTGGCACCGTTATACTTGACGGTTACTTCCGAGCCGGGTTCTGCCTGGCCTGCAACAATGGTTTCGCCGGTCGCCTCCACGCGCACGGTGTCAAAACTCGGCATGGATTTTTTTGCTTCAACGGGAGCCGCTACCTTCGCAGGCTCTTCCACCTTGGCAACTTCCTCCACCTTGGCAACTTCCACCACCTTGGCAGGCTCTTCCACTTTTGCTGGTTCTGCGACCTTGACGGGTTCGGCAACTTTGGGTGCCTCAACCGCGGGAGCAGGCTCTATTTTCGCCAACGGAGCAGGTGGTGGCACGGGTGCGCCATTCCATTTATCTTTTTCAACTACAACCACTGCCGCAAGGGCTGCCAAGACCAAACCCGTAAAAATTGCGAGGGGAGTTTTTTTCATCGAAATACATCCGTCGTTAAAAAATTACAATATAAGCTGCCACTGCGGCGAATAGACTATTACATAAGTACAATTGGCCGTTTTAATAAGGCTAATCAAGCGAATCAGCAAAGAATTGCTGCATCCCCTAAAAAGAGGCGAAAACCTGTGAAAACCCCAGATCAGAAGCTTTGCGTCTATTGCGGATCCGGCCCCGGCAAGAACCCGGCCTATATGGCCGCTGCCCGAAGTCTGGGAACCGCCATGGCAGAGGCAGGAATTGGGCTGGTCTATGGCGGCGGAAGCCTTGGATTAATGGGTGAAGTGGCCAAGTCCGTGCTGGCGGCTGGTGGCCATGTGACCGGCATCATTCCGGGATTTCTCGGCACCAAGGAACGCATGCTGACGGGGGTCAACGATCTCGTCGTGACCAAGGACATGCACGAGCGCAAAATGACCATGTTCGAGCGCTCAACTGGTTTTGTGGCGCTTCCCGGTGGCATTGGCACTTTGGAAGAATTGACCGAGATTTCAACCTGGGCGCAGCTTGACCAGCACAATAAACCCATCATCGTTTGCAATATTGACCAGTATTGGAACCCCTATCTCACGCTGCTCAAGCATATGCGCGAAGAAAAATTCATCCGTGAGGGAATGGAATTCAAGATGGATGTGGTGGGGTCAGCAGAAGACGTGGTTCCCGCCTTTGAATACCGCCTGGCCAACAGCCAGCCGAAGGTGCCGCTTAATCCCATCAGGGATATTCTTTAGGCTTCGGCGCGCCTGCCCTTTTCTTGCATCAGCGCGGAGAAGGAATAGATCGCAAGACCAATCCACAGGATGACGAAGGACAGGAGCTTCCATTTGTCCATCGGTTCATGGAACATGAATATGGCGGTGAGGAATACCAGAGTTGGCGAGATGTACTGCAACAGGCCCGCAGTTGAATAGCGCAACAGCTTGATGGAAGCTGCAAAGAACACCAGGGCGCTGGTTGTCATGGCACCACAGCCCATCAGCAACAGTGTGTCTTTCGCATTGCCACCGAAATGGGTTTCACCATTTGAAGCGAGCCAGAATTCAACCAGCAGCAGCGGAACGGCGATAATGCAAACCTCAATGAAGAAGCCTTGGGTTGGTCCAACGTTGATGGTTTTACGCAGGAAGCCATAGAGACAAAAGGTTGATGCCAGCATGAGGCCGAGCCACGGGAACACGCCAGCCGCAAAGGTTTGGATGAGGACGGCCACGCAGGCAAAAACCAGTGCCACAAGCTGCAGGCGGTTGAAGCGTTCGCCGAGAAACAAGTAACCCATCACCACATTCATCAGCGGGTTGATGTAATAGCCAAGGCTTGACTCCAATGTGCGGCCCGCCTCGATGGACCAGATATAGAAGCCCCAGTTCAGAACAATGATGCTGGAGGTGAGCGCCAGGATTGCCATATTGCGGGGGCTGGAAATGGCCTTCAACACATCCTTGTACTGGCCAAGCCACCAGATGATGACGGCAGCACAGGGGATAGACCACAGCCCGCGATGCACGGCAATTTCCATCGGATTGATATGGCGCATGAAGCCGAAATACACCGCCATCGCACCCCAGGTTAAATGAGCACATACAGCATAGATCACGCCCTTTTCGGCGGGGCTCAGGCCGGTTTTCGGTGACTCTTCGAGTGTGATCATGGCTGCGGTTTAACCGCGCATATGATACCCCACAAACGATAGATCGGCATGGGTTGCATGCTAATCCGCCGTAACACCCTCGCGCATGAGCTTGTAGATGATCGAGTCTGAAAGCGCCTGAAACGAGGCGTCCACGATGTTGGGTGACACGCCAACCGTGAACCAGCGGTTGCCCCTGCCATCCCGGCTCTCGATCAGAACCCGCGTGGTGGCCGTGGTGCCGCCATTGAGGATGCGCACCTTGTAATCCACCAGTTCGAGGTCGCTGATATAGGGCTGGAATTTGCCCAAGTCCTTGCGTAGCGCCACGTCCAGGGCGTTTACCGGACCATTGCCCTCGCCCGCGTTGATGAAGGTTTCGCCTGCCACTTTCACTTTCACCACGGCTTCGGAAATCATGTCCTTGCCGCGTTGCTCGACGATGACGCGGAAGGACAATACATTGAAATACTCCGGCACATGGCCAAGAGTGCGCCGTGCCAGCAATTCGAACGATGCATCAGCACCATCATAGGCGTAGCCTTGCGCCTCACGCTCCTTTACATCACGCAAGAGTTCATCCAGGCGCCTGTCGTCTTTCTTCACATCCATGCCAACACGGTGCAGCTCGGCCACAAGATTGGATTTTCCGGCCTGGTCAGACACCAGCATGCGGCGCCTGTTGCCCACGGTTTCGGGGGCCACGTGTTCATAGGTTTCAGGTTCCTTGACAATGGCCGAGGCATGAATGCCAGCCTTGGTGGCAAATGCACTTTTTCCGACATAAGGCGCTTGCGCATTGGGGGCACGGTTCAAGAGTTCATCGAAGGTGCGGGCGACATGGGTGAGATTCTGCAAACGCTCCTCATCTACACTGATGCTGAAGCGGTCCTTGTAAGATTTCTTGAGGCCAAGGGTTGCGATGACCGACACAAGATTGGCGTTGCCGCAGCGTTCGCCAATGCCGTTCAAAGTTCCCTGCACGTGACGGCAGCCGGCATCGAGTGCCGCCAATGAATTGGCCACTGCCTGGTCGGTGTCATTGTGGGCATGAATGCCGAGGTTTTTTCCCGGCACTGATTTGGTCACGACCGGCACGATTTCGGATATCTCGGAAGGCATGGTGCCGCCGTTGGTGTCACACAGCACCACCCAGCGGGCACCGGAGTCATAGGCCGCCTTGGCGCAGGCCAGCGCATATTCCGGATTGGCCTTGTAGCCATCAAAGAAATGTTCGCAATCCACCAGCACTTCCTTGCCGGCAAATTTCGCCGCTTCCACGGATTGGCGGATACTCTCCAAATTCTCTTCATTGGTGCAGCCCAGGGCCACCCGCACATGGTAGTCCCAGGACTTCGCCACAAAGCAGATCGCCGGGGATTTGGCATTCAGCAAATCCTGCAAGCCACTGTCATTGGAGACAGAGCGCCCGGCCCGCTTGACCATGCCAAAGGCGGTGAAGGTGGCTTGCATCGGGCGTTCCTCGTTAAATAGAGCAGTGTCAGTCGGGTTCGCACCGGGATAACCGCCCTCGATATAATCAAGGCCCAGACTATCCAGCAGATCAATCACCGCCAGCTTGTCATCGACGGAGAAATCAACACCGGGCGTTTGCTGGCCGTCGCGCAGTGTGGTGTCAAAGAGGTAGACATGTTCGCGGGTCATTTCAATGTCCTTTCCTTTCTCCCCTTGCGGGAGGGGCCTCGTTCAACGCGTCAAGAATTGCCAACAATGTACCATCGAGTGCCACGTATATGTCGGGGTTCCAGAACCGCAACACGCGGTAACCAACCGACTTCAAATAGGCATCACGCACCTGGTCATGTTCGGAACCATCATGCTGCTGCCCATCCAATTCAATAATCAGCTTGCAGTCCTGACAGACAAAATCAGCAATATATTTTCCGATTGGAACCTGCCGGCGGAATTTGAAATTCTCAAATCGACGGCCGCGGAGAGCCGACCAGAGTTTTCCCTCGGCTTCGGTCATTTGCTTGCGGAGCCGTTTGGCGAATTTGAGCGTGCTGCCAGCGTACCACTCATCCGTCAGCCCCGGATCAAGTCCGGGGCTGCCACCTTCTCCCTCAAGGGGAGAATGGAAAGTGCTCTCTTCCTTCTCCCCTTGAGGGAGAAGGTGAGCTACGCGTAATTCTTCCTTCTCCCCTTGAGGGAGAAGGTGGCGCGAAGCGCCGGATGAGGGGGGACGCGCACTCATCATTTATCCTTTAAACTCGAAGTACCATCTTTGTTGTCCACAATTTCAAAGCCTAAGCTTGCAAGTTCATCTCTTATCCTATCAGACTCTTTCCAATCTTTACGCATTCGCGCCGTATCGCGGGCAGTTTTTAGCAAATTGACATCATCAATATTGTAGCTGGTGACTTTAATGCCAAAGCTGCCAACTTCTAACGATGACTCACTTTCCCAGATTCCAATACATTTCATGCAAGTTGCCAATCTACGAGAAGCGTCTGGATTTAGTCGCGACTTCGCATT
>JANMPF010000260.1:0-3504 GCA_031369725.1 Rhodobiaceae bacterium
AAGGCCGGGCACCATGATGGCGTGGTAGCTTTCGGTGGCGGCTCTGGTCTTGATATCGGCAAGATGATTGCCCTCATGCATGGCCAAACCATTTCCGTGTTCGACCTTGAAGACATTGGCGATTGGTGGACGCGCGCCGATGCGTCCAGGATTTCCCCCATCATCGCCGTGCCGACAACGGCTGGCACGGGTTCTGAGGTGGGGCGTGCTGGCGTTGTCACCCACCCCACAACCCATGAAAAGAAAATCATTTTCCACCCCGCCATCATGCCAAAAGTTGCCATTCTTGACCCCGAACTCACACTGGGCCTGCCCGCCAAATTGACGGCCGCCACCGGCATGGATGCCTTGGCCCATTGCCTCGAAGCCTATTGTGCACCGTTCTATCACCCGCTGTCTGCCGGAGTTGGCCTTGAAGGCATGCGGCTGGTGAAGGAGAATTTGGCCAAGGCTGTGAAGAAGGGTTCTGATATTGACGCGCGCGGGCATATGCTCATGGCCTCCACCATGGGTGCTACCGCTTTCCAGCGCGGGCTGGGTGCCATCCACGCGCTGTCACATCCTTTCGGTGGCCTCTATGACGCCCACCACGGCCTGCTTAACGGCATTGTGATGCCTTATGTGCTGGTTGCAAATCGCAGGAAAATCGAAACAGATATCGACCGCGCCGCCGCCTATCTCGGCATCAAGGGCGGCTTCAACGGTTTCCTCAAGTGGATTTTGGCGCTACGCAAGGAAATCGCCATTCCCCATACACTCAAAGACATTGGCATCGACACCAAGAGGCTTGATGAAGTGGCGGCCATGGCGATCAAGGATCCATCCGCTGGCGGCAATCCAATCCAGTTCAGCCAGAAACAATACAAGTCGCTGGCCAGGAAATGCGTAACCGGCGATCTTTGACGGGTGGCAGGCGGTTTTGAATCGACGGTGGCGGCAGCAAGGGCTTGCGATATTTGCAAAGCCCACCTGCCGCATGGCGTTCGGCCTGTGTTTCAACTGGCCCCCACAGCCCGTATTTTGGTTGTGGGCCAGGCACCCGGCCGACGGGTGCATGAAACCGGCATTCCCTTCAATGATCCCAGCGGCGAACGTCTGCGGAGCTGGATGGGTGTTGATCCCCCGGTGTTTTACGACGCCGCCAGAATTGCACTCTTGCCCATGGGGTTTTGCTATCCCGGCACCGGAAAATCCGGCGACCTGCCACCAAGACCGGAATGCGCCCCCCAGTGGCGTCAGCAGCTCCTGGATTTCTTGCCAGATATTCAATTGACCCTGGTCATTGGCCAATACGCCCACGACTGGCACTTGGGCCACCAGCAAAAGGATACCCTCACGCAAACCGTGAAAAACTGGAAGCAATACTGGCCAAAAGTTCTAGCCCTTCCCCATCCCTCCCCACGCAACAATATTTGGTTGAAGAAAAATCCGTGGTTTGAAAACGAGATACTGCCCGTCCTGAAACTCAGGATCGCGCAGCTATTGCAGGGGTCTGCACTTTCGCGCGAATAACTCTTGGGTTACAAACATTTCCATGCGCACCGCAAAATCCATTCAGATCGTCAATTGCCATGCTGAAGGTGAGGTGGGAGACGTTATCATTGGCGGCGTTGCCCCGCCACCCGGCACTACCATTTGGGAACAATCGCGTTTCATCGCGGCGGACCAGACCCTGCGCAATTTCGTCCTGAACGAACCGCGGGGCGGTGTGTTTCGCCACGTGAATTTGCTGGTGCCACCAAGACACCCTGAGGCGCAGATGGGCTTCATCATCATGGAGCCGGAAGACACGCCCCCCATGTCGGGTTCAAACTGCATTTGCGTGGCAACCGTTCTTCTCGACACCGGCATCATTCCCATGATCGAACCTGTCACCCATTTGAAACTCGAGGCCCCCGGCGGCCTCATCGAAATCAAGGCCCACTGCAATAACGGCAAGGCCAACCGCATTACGCTGCGCAATGTCGCCTCATTCGCTGACCGCATCCAGGTGCCACTCGAAGTTGAGGGTCACGGCACCATGCTGGTGGATACAGCCTATGGCGGCGATAGTTTTGTGATGGCGCAAGCAAAATCCTTGGGCTTTCAAATGCTGCCCGATGAGGCCCGCGACATTGCCGTGATGGGTCGCAAAATTGTGAGTGCTGCCAACGCCCAGCTGGGTTTTTCGCATCCAGCGCTTCCACAATGGAACCACTTTTCATTTTGCTTCATGACCGGCCCGCTCGAACGCATTGATGGTGTTCTGTCCAGCCGCAATTCCTGCGTTGTAAAACCCGGCAAGCTTGACCGTTCGCCAACGGGAACGGGTTGCTCTGCCCTAATGGCGGTCTTGCATGCCAAAGGCCTCATGCAGGTTGGCGAGACATTCATTGGCCGTTCCATCATTGAAAGCCGCTTCATTGGCCACATTGCCGAAGCAACCATTGTCGGCAATCACAAGGCCATTATCCCTACCATATCGGGCTCCGCCTGGATCAGCGGCCAGTCAACCCTCATGCTCGACCCCCACGACCCGTGGCCCGCGGGCTACAGAATTTCTGATACCTGGCCAAAGGACACCCCATGACAAATATCCCCGTGCCTGGCTTTTGGATGGCAAAGTCCGCCCCGGCGACGGTTGCTTCGGGAGAAATGAATTTGCCGCATGACTCCGCATTTTATTTATCATACAATATAAAAAACTGGAGAGCGCCAAATGAACATCGTCCAAATTCTTGACTCCAAGGGCAAGCGCCGCGTTGGCCTGGCCAGCGGCGACAAAATCATTCTCCTGAAAAAAGTGGCGCGCACCACAGAGCTTGCAGCTCTCGCCCTGAAAGACGGTGTGAAACTTTTGAAAGCGGCTTCAACACTGGCAACCACGTCGACTGAGGATTACGCAAGCGCCTTGAAAGAGGGCCGCGTATTGCCACCCGTCGACCATGAAGACCCCGCCCACTGCATGATTGCCGGAACCGGCCTCACCCATTTGGGGTCCGCATCGGCGCGCGATTCCATGCATGCCAAACTCGATGTCAAGACAACCGAGCTCTCGGACTCTCTAAAGATGTTCAAGATGGGTCTTGAGGGCGGCAAGCCCGCCAAAGGCCACAAGGGCGTGCAGCCCGAATGGTTTTACAAGGGCGATGGCTCATGGCTGGTAGCTCCCGGCGGCCCATTGCCAAAGCCATCCTTTGCCCTTGATGGCGGCGAAGAACCCGAACTTGCCGGTCTCTACATGATTGACGCCAGGGGAAAGCCCGTGCGGCTGGGCTTTGCACTCGGCAATGAATATTCCGATCACGTGACTGAGCGGCAGAACTACCTTTTCCTCGCCCACTCAAAACTGCGCCATTGCGCAATCGGTCCGGAAATGGTGGCAGGTGCCGCTCCCTCCCACATTGAAGGCACAAGCCGCATCAATCGGGCAGGCAAAACCATTTGGCAAAAACCATTCCTCACCGGCGAGGCCAACATGTCCCACACCATTGCCAACCTCGAATACCACCATTTCAAATACGC
>JANMPF010000278.1:0-1647 GCA_031369725.1 Rhodobiaceae bacterium
CGCTGCAGCTACGGCACCTGCCAACACCACACCCAACAACAAACACATAGCCGCAAAACTGCGGCTCGCCACTGGGGCCATTCCGGCCGCTTCATATCTTTCAGAAGGACCGCGATCCGTCATCCCATTCCCATCCCCGAATCAAGCCAGTATAGCCTTTTCAAGGCGATACGGAATCCACTGGTTTCGTGCGGTACGCAAAAGCCAAATCTCTGCTCCAACTTGCTAAAATTTGTGTTATATTCAAGCTTGAGAACGACTTAACGCGAGGAAGCCTGCAATGGATATGCTCACGCCCTATTGGAACTATATCATTACCGCAGCTGTCATACTTGCTGTGCTTTTGCTTGGCACACTGGTCTACAAGGCACTTCACAAACGCGTTCGCGGGCGCAAGGGCCAGCGGCTCGGCGTTAGCGAATACCATGAAATTGATGAAACCCGCCGCCTTGTTCTGGTGCGCCGGGATGAAACCGAGCATTTGCTCCTCATCGGTGGCGCGCAGGATGTTGTGGTCGAGAGCGGCATTCGGTTGGCTTCTGCCCAAGAAGACCAAGATGAAGAGCCGTCACGGGCCCCCATTCCGCTGCGGCCGGCACCGCGGGCACCGGTATTTGCCGAACGGCGCCCTGCGTCGCTGCGCCCGGTTGAACCCCCGATGATGGCCGGCCGGAACTTTGAACAGGATGAAAACTAATTAAAAAGCCCGGGTTTCCAATCCGGGCTTTTGCAATTATGGGGTTGTCGGCTCGGCGGGCGGTGGCGCATTGCGTTCGGCCATGAAGCGATCAAACTCGGCCTGGTCTTTTGCCTTGCGCAAATTCCACAGATGCTCACGGAAGGCTTTTTGTTCTTCATCCAATTTGCGCCGCTCTTCTTCAAGCCTTGCCAATTGAACGCGTTTGTATTCATCGAATGCGGCGTTGCCTGAGGAGGCAAATCCGTAGGAACGGCCCTGCCAATTTCCCATTGCCGGCATTTTCCACGGAGCCCCTGGAGCCTGACCGGTTGCGGCGCCCGGCCACATTTCACCATTCTTCCACTTCAAGAACAGCGCCACCAGGCCCAAGGGCCAAAACACAATAAAGCCTGCAACCATGGCGGCAACTTCAAAGAAAGACCAACGGGACTTGGCCTTGCGGCAGCGCGAACTAAAATGCTGTTCAGCACCCATATTAGGTTCGAATGTGCCCGATGCGGCGTGTGACATGAATAACCTCCAATGCGACTAACAGTGGGATAAGTGGGGACGCCATTTGCAGTTTCAAGGGAGCTTGGACTGTAAATACAGTCCGGGTTCCGACATTCGTCCGCTTACCCTATTTGTTGTAGGTCGGCCGCTGCATCCATCACTCGCGCATTGAGGTTTTTCATACTGGCAGCAAGTGCTGCCCGCCATCAAGAGCCGGACGTAATTGAAACGCCGATAGCGCCAAGCTTAGTGCTTATGACCGTTCCCAATGCCGGCATCGCGGCCACCAAGGCCAGTGCCATTGCAGACGCAATCAGCGCATATTCAATTGCTGTTGCGCCCGTCTCATCATTGATAAAGGCTGCCAGATATTTCATTTTTGCGAGTCCTTGAGTTGGGTCAGCCCTCGGTGAAACGATATTGGCCCAATACGCGGAATTTCCAACAGGAAATGC
>JANMPF010000302.1:0-2168 GCA_031369725.1 Rhodobiaceae bacterium
GGGGTGCATTTGTCGGAAAGTGAATGCCAAAGGCTGCATGATGCGGGTGCGACGATTGCCCATTGCCCAACATCCAACAATTTCCTGGGATCGGGGTTGATGTCGATGAAGCACCTAGGAAAAAAAGAGCGCCCGGTTTCAATTGCGGTGGCAACAGACATTGGCGGCGGCACCAGCTATTCGATGCTGGCAACGCTTGGGGAGACTTACAAGGTTCAAATGCTTGGCGGTTACAAGCCAACAGCGTTTGAACTTTTTCGCATGGCAACGCGTGGCAATGCGGAAGTCCTGCGCCTTGACCATGAAATTGGTGCGCTGGAAGCCGGCAAGTTTGCGGATATCGTGGTGATTGACCAAAGGGCAACGCCCACACTGGCAGCACGGCAGGAATTGTCGCAATCGCTTGAAGACATGCTGTTTGCACTTGCCATTCTTGGCGATGACCGCGCTATTCGTGCTACCTATGTGGCAGGAGAAAAAGTTCATGACCGATTACCCACGTGATCTCAAAGGCTACGGACGCGCCATTCCAGACCCCAAGTGGCCCAATGATGCACACGTCGCCGTGCAATTTGTGCTGAACTACGAAGAGGGTGGCGAGAACAACATTCTTCATGGGGATGCAGCGTCGGAAGCGTTCCTATCTGAAATTGTGGGGGCTGCGGCGTGGCCCGGGCAGCGGCACTGGAATATGGAATCGATTTATGAGTATGGTGCGCGCGCTGGTTTCTGGCGCATGTGGCGCTTGTTCACGGGGCGCAAAATTCCGCTGACGATTTATGGTGTAGCCACCGCCTTGCAGCGTTCGCCGGAACAAACACAGGCGATGATTGAGGCCGACTGGGAAATTGCCAGTCATGGCCTCAAATGGGTTGAGCACAAGGATATGCCGGAGGAAGAAGAGCGCCAGCAAATCAGACATGCCATCCGCATTCATGCGGAGGTAACGGGCACGCGGCCTTTGGGGTGGTACACGGGCCGTTGCTCGATGAATACCCAACGTCTGGTGGCAGAGGAGGGTGGATTTCTTTATTCCTCCGACTCTTATGCGGATGATTTACCCTATTGGGTGAACAGGCATCTCATTATTCCCTATACGCTGGATACCAATGACATGCGCTTTGCCACACCGCAGGGTTTCAACACGGGCGAACATTTCTATCAGTATCTGAAGGACAGTTTTGATTGTCTTTATGAAGAAGGAAAACGCGGCTCGCCCAAGATGATGTCGGTTGGTTTGCATTGCCGCCTCATTGGCAGGCCGGGGCGGGCGCTGGGCCTGGCGAAGTTCATTGACCATGTGCAATCACATGACAAGGTTTGGATTGCCAAGCGTGTTGATATTGCCAGACATTGGCACAAGACGTTTCCGGCATCATGACACCAGAGGCAACCCGCACATTCTTGCGTTCGATGTTTGATGCAGCTGTTGGTGCCGCAATGCCTTCACAATGCGTGGCCCAGAACCTGCCAGGCAAGCCGAAGGGCAGGACGATTGTCGTGGGCACCGGCAAAGCCTCCGCTGCCATGGCGCAGGCATTGGAGAAATCCTGGAATGGCCCGCTCGAAGGATTGATTGTCACCCGTTATGGGCATGCAGCTGCCTGCCAGTACATTGAAATTGTTGAAGCGGCCCACCCGGTTCCCGATGATGCGGGCATGAGGGGTGCACGCCGCATGCTGGACATGATGGCGGGACTTACCAGGGATGACCTTGTTATCGCGCTCATCTCAGGTGGCGGTTCGGCTCTTTTAAGTCTTCCAGCGGAAGGTATTTCAGCGGAAGACAAGCGCAGCGTGAATCGTGCATTGCTCAAGAGTGGCGCGCCGATTTCGGAAATGAATTGTGTGCGAAAACACCTCTCGGCCATCAAGGGTGGCAGGCTGGCGGCTGCGGCATACCCTGCACGCGTCGTAAGCCTGGTGATTTCCGATGTGCCGGGAGATGATTTGGCCGCCGTGGGTTCCGGTCCCACTGTTGCCGACCCCACAACATTTGCGCAAGCGCTCGCCATCATTGCCAAGTACAGGATTGACGCGCCACCTGCAGTTATCCGGCATTTGCAATCTGCCATTGATGAGACGCCAAAGCCGGGTGATCCACGTCTTGCAAATGTCGAGACAAAACTTATTGCATCGCCACAAAAATCCCTGGAAGCGGCAGCTGC
>JANMPF010000309.1:0-2238 GCA_031369725.1 Rhodobiaceae bacterium
CCGGCTAAAGCCGTAATCTTTTCGACGTTTGGGGGATTCCGGCTTTCGCCGGAATGACGGCTTTTTGAGAGAGAATGAGCCGCCATCATGACCGCCTTCCGCAGACTTGACAAGGGTGGCCGCATGGATCGCACCAAGGCCGTGGGCTTCATCTATGACGGCAAGGCGTTGACTGGCTTTGCCGGCGACACGTTGGCTTCAGCACTTCTTGCCAATGGCAAAACCCTGGTGGCGCGCAGCTTCAAGTATCACCGCCCGCGCGGGCTGGTTTCGGCAGGCGTTGAAGAGCCCAACGCGTTGATCACGCTTGGTGGCAACGAACCCAACATTCCAGCCACTACCGTTGATCTCGTTGAAGGCTTGGCTGTCACCACCCAAAACGCCTGGCCCTCGGTTGATTTCGACGTGATGGCGGTGAACTCGCTTGCCGCTCCCATGTTCCAGTCGGGCTTTTATTATAAAACCTTCATGGGGCCATTCAAAAAATCCTGGATGTTTTATGAGCCCTTCATTCGCCGCGCCGCAGGGCTTGGCAAGGTATCAGCCGCCAGGGACGAAAGCCGTTACGACACCCTGCATGAGTTTTGCGATGTGCTGGTGGTAGGCTCGGGTCCGGCAGGCCTGCAAGCAGCGCTGGCTGCAGGTCGGACCGGCGAACGCGTTGTCCTGGTGGAGCAGGACAGCGAGCTGGGCGGCTCCCTGTTGTCTGAGCGCAATCGCGAATTTGAGTCATGGCGAATTACCCAAGTTAATGATTTGTTAAGACTTTCCAACGTGAAAATCCGCACACGGACAACGGCACAAGGCCTTTACGACGACAATCTCGTCGTCCTTCTGCAGCGTCATGCCGAAGCCAATGCCGCCAAAGGCAAACCGCGCCAGACGCTGGTTTCACTCCGCGCCAGATCCATCATCTTTGCCACGGGTGCCATTGAACGGCCGCTGGTATTCTCCAACAATGACCGTCCCGGTGTCATGCTGGCCTCTGCGGTGCGCACCTATCTCAACCGCTATGGCCTAGCCCCGCTCAAGCGCACCGTGATTGCCACCAACAATGACAGCGCCTACCTCGCAGCGTTTGATTTGGCTGAAGCAGGCATCGCTGTGACCATGGCGGATCTGCGCAAGGAAATTCCGTCCGATCTGCTGTCGCGTTCAGCCATGCTGGGCATGGCGATTTTTCCGGGAACCGGGGTGGCCGATGTGGAAGGCACCAAACAGGTCAAACGCGTGGTGCTTGCAGGCGCTCATTCGGCAACAATCGAATGCGATGTGTTGGCCACCTCCGGCGGCTGGTCACCCGTTGTGCATCTCACCTCCCATGGCGGCATCAAGCCGGTTTATGACGCAAGGATTGCAGCCTTTATTCCGGGTGGCTTTGCCCCAACCCATTCCGGCGTTGGTGCCGTGATGGGTGATTTCGATTATCCTGCAGCTCTTGGAGTGAAGAAACGCAAGTACAATATTCTTCCCGCATGGATGCCTGTGGCTATGGGCAAAGGCAAAGCCTTTGTTGATTTCCAATCGGATGTGACAGTGAAGGATGTGAAATCCGCCCATGACGAAGGCTATGAATCGGTTGAACATTTGAAGCGTTACACCACGCTTGGCATGGGCACCGACCAGGGCAAGACCTCCAACATCAACGCGCTTGCCATCATGGCGGCTTTTCGCGAACTGCCTCTGGAAAAGGCAGGTACCACCACGTTCCGTCCCCCCTATACGGGGCTTGCCGTGGGCGCCATTGCCGGCCGCACCATTGGCCATCACTTCAGGCCCTACCGCCTGTCGCCATTGCACGACGCCAACAAGGCCAATGGTGCCACCTTCATTGAAGCGGGCCTGTGGATGCGGGCGTGGTATTATGCCTGGGCAGGCAGCACGCCAGAAGAAGCCTACATCAGGGAAATGCAACTGGTGCGAAACGGCGTTGGCATCGCCGATGTTTCAACCCTTGGCAAGATTGACGTGCAAGGACCGGATGCAGCTGAATTTTTGAACCGCGTTTACGTCAATGGATTTGCCAGGCTCCCCGTTGGCCGCGCCCGCTATGGCGTCATGCTGAATGATGATGGCGTGGTGCTGGATGACGGTACCACAACGCGCATTTCCGATGAGCAATTCTATTTGACCACCACCACGGCCCAGGCTGGCGAAGTGATGTCGTGGCTCGAATACCTGCTGCAGGTGCATTGGACCGATTTGAAAGTGCATGTGACGTCGCTCACCGACGAGTGG
>JANMPF010000319.1:0-5734 GCA_031369725.1 Rhodobiaceae bacterium
GTAACCTTTGAGTTTGAAACTACAGTCGAAGCGCCATTCAAGAACGCGATCAAAGTCGGCTACCGTGGCAGTCGTGAAGAAGAATTCCGTGCCGCCCTTGACAGCTATATGGCGGATTATCGGACAAATCGCGACCGCATAGCTAACACGCTTATACGTTAATGAATATCGCCCTTCCGCCGACTATTGGACAACACTCTAATGCATTTTTGAGGAGGAATGGCTGGACTACCCAATTCATGTCTGCTTCTAACCGGAAGGTTGAATTCCTCCACTTCACTTTCAATTTCCGCTAATGACCCTATACCGGACATCGCAGCTTTTGCAAGCGGCCTGAGCCTGCGCACAAAACCGACCCCTCTCGACGAGGCGTCACTCATACAATAGTCTCTAATTGCGGCGAGATGCGCAAATTTAACGTAGAGACATTTGAGGGGGAGACTTGGACGTAGACTGGAATTTCTTACATCAGTTCGTTCTGATTGCCAATTGTGGAAGCCTGACGCAGGCCGCCAGGACTGCGGATATTAGCCAACCCACGCTGAGCCGAAATCTGAAGCAACTGGAGGGCCAGATTGGTGGTCTCCTATTTGAGCGACTGCCCAACCAGCTACTACTCACTCCACTCGGCGAAGAAGTTCTTGAGCAGGCCCGGGCCATGAAGGGCAACGCTGAGAGCCTGTTGGACAAGGCACAGCGCACCATTCATACAAAGCGCCTGCCAGTCCGCATCAGTGCCACAATGTCGGTATCTCTATTCTTGACCTGTCATCTCGCTAAACTTTCGGCGGCTGCAATGTCGCACAACGCGGTAATTACAATCGAGCCGAACCGGTCACCACTCAATCTTGCTTTCAGGCAGGCAGATCTCGCGATCCGGCTGAGACGATACCCGGAGGAGGGGTCGGTCCATGTGCGAAAGATAGGTACGATTGCATTCAGCGTTTACGCAGCTCGTAGCAATGCGCCACCGAAAACCATAATAGGCTTGACGAGAAATCGCCCACCGAGCCAACCAGACTGGATAGAGAACTTTGCGCAAAGGGAGAAACTGCCCATCACGGCCCATCTGGGAGAGTATTTTCTCCGTCATGAGGCGGTGCGATCGGGCATGGGAGCCAGTTTGTTGCCATGCTTTGTGGGGGATCAAGATCCGCTGCTATACAGGTATTGCAGGCCACCAACCGAATTGGACGAAGAAGCCTTTCTCATGTCTCATGCTGACATGCCAAAGCAGTCTCCCGTTAGATGTGTTGCTGACAAGATCATCGAAATCTTCAAAATGCATGCCGGATTGCTTGCAGGGGTCGTTCAACTGGACAACCATCCCCCAGAGTAACCAAAAACCTGGCCACAAAAGAAATCGCTTTCGCTGCTAGACAGAAACAGCAGGAATGCTGCTGCTTCCCGACCTGTCGCCAGCCGCCCTGCAGGCACCTCTTTCAACCGCTCCTTCAACTCATCAGATTTGACGTAGTCGGGTGGGAAGTAGGTGGGGTTCTCAACATAGATTTGCCCGGTTGCGTTAACCTGGATGTTGTGCGGGGCAACTTCGATGCCAACCGAGCGGACATAGGCATGCTGGGCACCACGGGCAGCCGAATAGCAACTCCGGCGCGGGGTTCCACGCAGGGCAGCAGCGCTGCCAACGACCACGATTTTTCCGCTTTTGCGCTTGATCATCTGGGGAAGCACCGCGCGCACAAGTCGATGCAGGGGATGAACGATCCGGTCGAACACGGCTGCCCATTGCTCATCAGTTGTTTCATGTGCGAGTGCTCTTGGATTCGGGATCGAAAGGTTGGCAACAAGAATGTCTACGACACCTGCCTCGTCAACCAGTTCTTGGGCAGCGTTCAACTTTCTCAAGTCACGCGTATCTGCGAAAACCTTTGAACCCTCTTCAGTAAAAAGTTCGCGCACTGCAGGTCCCATGAACTCGTCGGCTTCCGTCAACACTACCCTACGCCCTGCCAATCTATTGCCTGTCATTACAGCCTCCTGTTGAGTATCGTTTTGGAAAGCCGGTTCTTACGTTATCCATCCTCCTGAGAACGGAAAGACCTGACCATGAACAAAATTGCTGTCCGCTGTGGACAGGTAAAGAGCAAGTGCCGCACTCTCCCAGCCGTGGGCTGGTCTTCCGACAGGCACGTCCTTCAGGCGTTCAGTAAATTCAGCAGAGGCCAGAATTTCCGCTGTATAAGACGTCGGGTTGGATACAAAATTCTGGGCAATAGCATTGATGTTGACGTTGTGCCGGGCCACCTCAATACCGACGGCGCGAACATAAGCGAGTTGGGCGCCTCTTGCGGCGCTGTAGGCTGAGCGGACAGTAGTTCCCCGAATTGCATTGGCGCTCCCCACAACAATGATTTTTCCCGAGCGCCGAACAATCATTTGGGGCAGGACGGCCCTTACAAGTCGATGTAGGGGATGCACCATGACATCGAACATGTCCTGCCACTCATCGTCGGCAATGGATTGGACGGGATGCCGCCGGTTCCGAGACATGAGGTTTGCAACCAGTATGTCAATCTCTCCCGAGTTGGTAATGAGGTCTTTGGCTGCCCCTGGTTCTTGCATATACCCTTGATCCGCTATGACGTGAGCGCCTTCAGCAGAAAACAGTTCACAAATGGCCGGGCCCATGAACTCGCCCGCCTGCGTTACGACAACACGTTTACCTTGCAAACGAATGGTCAAAGTGAGTTTCGCCTCTCAACAAACAAAGATAAAATAACATCTATTCCGATGCGGTAGAGGATCTCAAAATGAATACCCCTATTCAAATTTGAGACATATGATCTTTCCTCATAGTGCAGACCACGCAGCTTGGTTGCATCCTCGGGATTTGGCCGCGGGCCGCGATGGCCGATAGGTACCTGTAAGGCCCGACAGCGTAAAGTCGAAGCATAAACGCAACGACGCCCGATTAAGGCCCTTAGCGTTCGAAACGGCTACCCCCGACACTGCTTCAGCTAATGACCTTAAACAGACATCGTATTCAACCGGCTTAAGATCGACAATGCTTGGTCGTGAATTTCATTTACGATTTCTGCGGCAGGTTGAAGCTTCTTGACTAGTCCCACGCCTTGCCCACACCACATGGACATAGCTTCAATATCTCCTTCTACGTCTGCCGCTGGAGTGCAGCAATGATAGCGGAAGATTTCACCAACTGATTTCGAAATCGCTACAACGTCTCCTTCGCCCGGTCGCTTCCCTGACTCTGGTCGCCCCGCCGCTTCCCAGTCATAAACAGTTTTGTTTCGCAATGTGCGATGAGCGGCATTGGGCCAATTGATGTCGAATAGATTCTCCAAATGTACGGTATCATTCTCAGTAGCCTTGAAAAGCCGCTCTCTGAAATAGGGGTGTATGGCAATCTCCTCACTTACCAGGAATCGCGTTCCGATCCAAACACCCGAGGCTCCGAGCGCTAGGGCAGCGGCAAGTCCCCTTCCATCTGCGATGCCGCCTGCGGCCACGACAGGCACAGGTGCAACTGCATCTACAACTGACGGTATTAGAGCCATGGTCGCTACGGTCCCCTTAACGTGACCGCCTGCTTCCCAACCCTGAGCTACGATAACATCAACACCGGATTGAACGGCAGTCCTTGCTTCCTCGGCCGAGCCCACAGTCTGAAGAACGACGGCTCCTCCAGCCTTGGCCCGCGACACCATTTTTGGTGATTGACCCCAGAAATACGAAACAATCGGAACGCCCAATTTCAAACAGGTATCAAGCCGTTCCTCCTGGGGATATTCCAGATTTAGGTTAACCGCGAAAGGCATGCTGGTGAGAGATTTCATCTCGCCCACAAGCCTGCGGAGGTTTGCGATATCTTCGATCCACAAAGGTAGAGTGCCCAGTCCACCCGCGTTGCTGACAGCCGCCGCAATCTTCGGGCCTGCCGCACCGCCCATTGGAGCCTGTATAATCGGGATTAAGATGCCAAGCTTGTTGCAAAGACTAGTCCTCACAATGATGCTCCTAGATTGCTACTCAAACGAGAGCACGCTATTCCCTGAGTCAATTGTGGTCAAGACTGTCGCCAGGTATCTTGAAGGTGAGGGTTTCTGCCTATGGCCCGTTGGAGACATCTTGGCCGGAATGAGACATGTCCGCTGATCATTGCAAACCGGACATTCAGTAGACAACGTCCGCTTTGCGAGAAAATTGGTCTGCATGCAGACAGAGGCACAACCGACATGGTTTGACAGCTGCACCTGGTCTCAGTTTAACCCCAAGCGAACCACTAACGGGAGGATTCGCCATCCCTATTGGACGGTATCACTGGCGCAGATGGGGCCAAAACTCCAAGATTTCCTGGGCCACGAGCGCCTGAAGCCTCCACAGATAGGGATCGTGAATGCCGTGCTCTTCCAGCTTGACGATGGTGTTGTGAAGATAGGCGGCATTGCTCCCCAAATGCCCTGCTGCCCGCGCGATGCGCCGCGCCTGCTTCTCGATGGGCAGGTTGAGATAATAGCCGGGTGCACGCAGCAACGCCCAGGACGTGAAGGCTCGCACGTCTCCACCAGGCGTCCGAATCTTCAGCCAGCGGAAAGACGCGAGGTCCTCAAGATAGTCGCATTCGCGGCGCAACAGCCTCTCCATCTGCTCCTGAAGATTGCCGTCAAGCAAATGGAACACCACTCCATCGCAGCAGCCACCACGGTCCAGCGCCATCATCAGGCCAGGCTCCTGTGGCGTCGCCCGCCAGCGAATGATAGGCATACAGAACGACCTGCGCCAACCATGAGCGCGTCCCCGTTCGGCATGAATGTGCTCAAATCCCGGCTTCCATACGAGCGAGCCATAGGCGAAGACCCGGACGGGGTGCGGCCCCAGTTCAAACAGGAATTGCCGTGCCGCAAGCGCATAATCTGCGTCGGACAAAAGCTTCAGCACTGCCTCTGGCCCGGAATCCACATCGCAGCGCTCGACCGCCCCAATCATTTCGGCAGTCAATGAAAGCGTTTTGCCGTGACGTTTCATGCGGTCTCCCGTTGATTGACACGAAGTTGCGGGATTCTTTTCTTGTCCCGACATCCCCCTGATGACCAGCCTGTTGAGACCGAGAATTGCTCAAACTGGCGTCTGTTGCAAGACTGGGCCCCCCGGCAAAAGGAGCGGTTAAAAGCTAGTTCGCGAATAACAGCTCCTGATCCTGCGCACAACGACCCATCATTGCCAGCAATCGCTCTCATTGGCCTGACACTACAGGAATCACTATTCGTTCAAAAACTCACATCACTTCTGCAACAAAATTGGCTCGAAGCCGACCTCAAGGTCGTTTTGTAAAATGTCCACTCAACATGGTAGACCAGACATTGCGCCTGCGATGTCCGCTTTTTCAGAGAAATGGTCTGCTTTCAGAGGCAATGCCGACATGGATTGAACGCTGCACTTGGTCTCCCGCTGACCCCAAGCCGACATCTTTTGATTGAAAGAATTTGGAACCCGCTGCCTAGTGAAACGTTGTCCTGTAGCTCACATCTGGAAATGGCAAGGCGTCAGGCATCAGCATGGCCCTGCCGCCGGCGTCGTCCTTCAGGATGTCGAGAAAGAATGCGGTGGCCAAGGCTGTCGCTGTATGGAACTTGGGATTCAATGCGAGGGCGAACATCGCGTGCCCACCACGATCAAACACCGCCAGGGCCTTGTCTTCACTGCCAATGCCGTCATACGCCCATAGAGCATTATATTTGGGCAAAGCCGTGTG
>JANMPF010000393.1:0-4202 GCA_031369725.1 Rhodobiaceae bacterium
TCGGCCAACCCGGGAATTTCTTGCAGTATCTTGTGAATGACACGACCACGGTTGACCGCTGACCGCGAAACGATGGCCTTTTCCGCATGCGGCAATCGCGTTGGCGTCCAATTTCTTTGCATCACATCAGGATGCGTTGGACCAGTTTGCAGCCAGGCAGGAATTTCAGCAGCCGGCCGTGACGCAGTGGCGGCAATAGTTGCTGCTGTCGGGTCAGCACCCAAGCGCCAGAAAACCGACCCATCCGGTGATTGAATTGCTCGCAGCGAACTTTGGCCTTCACTTGGCCGTAACAGGGCAGTTTCAACCATCGCGTACCAACTGGTGTCTGCAAGATCATTGTCATTGTGGCAGCCACAGATATAAAGTTCATCCCGTGCCCGCGTCATGGCCACATAGAGCAGGCGGTGATATTCTTCCAGATCGGACGCCGTGTCGGCGTCTTTCCAGGCCTGCAATGTTGCCGACTGGGAAAGCTTGGAAAGTCGCCATAACGGAATTTTGACTTGCCCAACTTCAGTCTCAACAAACATCAGGCCATGAGACTTTCTGTCATTGGGAAGTGATGTAGTGTCTGGCATGATCACGATGTTGGATTCCAGCCCCTTGGCACCATGAATGGTCATCAGCCGAACCTCGTTGCGCCCGCTTTCCATGTTGCGTTTTATTTCCGCATCTTCCGACACAAACCAATCGGCAAAGCCGCTGAGCGAGGATGAGTGTTTTTCTTCATAGTCCAGCGACGATTCAAGAAGCGCGTCAAGCGCATCGCCTGCTTCACTGCCAAGCCGCGCCAGAATTGCCTTTCGCGTCTTCACCAGAACCGTTGACAGAAACTCAAATGGCCGTGTGTGCTCACCCAGCTCTCGCCAATTCTTCAGCCTGGCATGTGCGGCGACACAATCAACATCACTCGAATGACCAAGCCTTGCCCACAAGGATGCGGACCCACGACCATGGGCGAGTTCAAAAAGCTGGTCGTCTGAAAGTGATTTCGGCACCAGCGGGCTTTTCACAATGCAGGCCAGTGAATAATCATCTGCGGGTAGCAGGATAAACCGGATAAGCGCCATCACGTCTTGAACCGCGATATTCCTGGAAAGTTTCAAGCGATCGGCACCCGCAACTGGCACCCCCAGTTTACGCAACTCGCTGATAAGCGCATCAAACAGGATATTTCTCGTGCGAAACAAAATCATGATATCGCCAGGCTCTACCGCGCGTTTAAGAGCAGCAATTTGCCGTTTGCCAAGCCATGACTTGACAGTTTGCGCAATTTTCCGCGCCAGCATGCGCTTGGGTGATTTGGCGGGCTCCCGGTCAACCGGCGCTTGCCACGGCTCTCTGTCAACGGCCCCATCAGGCCGGATAAGCGGCCATAATTCAACCACTCCAGCTTGATCCCTTCTGTTGGATTCATGGTGCAGCACAGTGGGAATTTTCCCATCAAGGCCCTGGCGGGCCTTGCTGCCTTCGGCAAAAACTGCATCTACTGTTTTAAGAATTTCTGCCGTGGAACGATAGGAAACCGTGAGGTCAACATCGTGAAAGATTTGCCCAATATCGTTGATCTGGGCGCGGAATTTTTCCTTTGAAAGTTCAAACGCGGCAGGATCGGCCCCTTGGAAACTGTAAATCGATTGTTTGCGGTCGCCCACTACAAACAACGTGCGGCTTCCCGCTTCACGCGCCCCGCTGCCAGAAAAGAACTCGTCCGTTAGCGCATTCACGATCTGCCATTGGGCAAGGCTTGTGTCCTGCGCCTCGTCCACCAGCACATGTTCAATGCCGCGGTCAAGCTTGTACAGCACCCATTGGGCTGAAACCCTGTCGATGAGCAAATCCCTGGTGCGCAGGATAAGGTCTTCAAAATCATAGGCACCGCGCATTTGCTTGGCGGTTTCAAATTGCGTGATGA
Source organism: Rhodobiaceae bacterium (assembly GCA_031369725.1). GTDB lineage: Bacteria > Pseudomonadota > Alphaproteobacteria > Rhizobiales > Aestuariivirgaceae > Aestuariivirga. Next base: position 1,919 of record JANMPF010000393.1, read on the forward strand.
TGGTGAGGGCGAGTGTCAAAAGTGCTTGGGTTGCCTCGATACGGGCAAGATTGTCGCGTTGCATGATCAGTGTTGTGACACGCAAAGACTCATCCGCCAGCCATTGTGCGATCAAGGGATTGTCCTGTTGGAAATTTTTGGTGACAATTGAATTGAGTTGTTTGGGCACCGTACCCGTTGAGAGGAAAAAAATTCTTCGGAATATGGTTTCGGCTTCATCCGTGTCATTCAGAAGGCTGGTGAGAATCTCGGCCGTTGCCTGATCGGTTCTTTTGGCAGAGGTTGAAAGCGTCGCAATGACGCGTTGAGCCAGCGGCCGGTCAAAGTCCAATAATTGCTCGCGAATGTTTGCCATGGATTTTTCGGGCCCAACGCCAAGTAAACGTCGTAGCTCCAAACAGATATTCGCAAGCGAACCATGCTGTGCCAGCAGGTCTTGCAAGTCGCGCCGTTTTGCCAGAAGGCCAGCCAACAGGCCATCAAAGGCATCTGGCTGGACAAAATGCACAATCGTTGAAAAAGCCTGCGCCAGCAGTGAATCTTCGTCCCTTTGCGCTGCAAACAAGACAACGTCGCGCGCAGTTTCCAGAAGCTGGGAGGTTTCTTTCGGTTCCATAACTTCAAATCCCGGAGCCATGCCGGCTTCCACCGGAAATAGCTGCAGGATGCGTTCACAAAAGGCGTGGATTGTCTGGATTTTAAATCCACCCGGCGTTTCAAGCGCCGCCGTGAACAGGCGTCGCGCCCGTGCAAGGGTTTCGGCGCTGACATGTCCGCTGCCCAGTTTTTGCAACTGCCGGGTTAGATCCGTGTCAGTAATTCCCACCCATTCGCTCAGCCGCTGGTGCACCCGGGCAGCCATTTCCGTGGCCGCCGCCTTGGTATAGGTGAGGCAAAGGATGGTGGCTGGATCAACTCCTTCCAGCATGAGACGATTGACACGGTCCACCAGCACATGGGTTTTGCCAGAGCCCGCATTGGCACTCACCCAGGCGGAAGCCTTGGGGTTTGAGGCGCGTTTCTGATCCGGTGTGGCGTTCATGGAGCATCACCGGAAAGCATCCACTCCCGATAACGTGAGAGATGGTCAAAATCTGCTTCTTCATCTTCGTTCTGCAAGCCAAAGCGCGGCACATAGGCCTGTTCAACCCGCGTGTATTTCGCCAACAGCTCAATCAGGCCCGCAAGATGATCGTGGGCAGCATCCATCGCATTGATATTGACAGGTCGCATTTCGCCAGGAGGCACGCCGCCGGTAATCTTGATATAGGTTAGCTCGCGGGTTTGATGCTTGCCAAGGCCAGCGAAAGCCCCCTGTTCAAGCATGGCCGCTTCCAGTGTGAGCTGTGGTGAAAACCGCGCATTGATTTCCTTTGCACTGGGGGGCTCACCAGATTTGAAATCGATAATGCGCGCCGTGCCATCGACAAGAATATCAATGCGGTCAGCCCGTGCACTGAGCGTAAATCTGGCATCACCAATTGGCAGCTCCAGCACGCCCTTGACCTCGGCCACTACCTTTTCCGTACTCAGCCGCAAGCTCTTTTCATTTTCGATAACCCACTTTGCAAGGCGCAAAAACCGCAACCACCAAAAACTCATGATTTCTGAATTGTCCTGGTAGGGCCGGAAATGCTTACTGCCCAATTCAACAAGTTCTTCCAGGGCTGTTGTTGGAAGAGCCCCCGGATAGGTTCCAAAAAACTCGCCAATGGCGGCATGAAACAGCGTTCCCCGCAAGGCAACGTCGGGCTTGGCTGAAATATCGGGCAAGGGTTCAAGGCCGAGAACTGAATTTGCATAAATCGCATAAGGGTCACGGATAAGCGTTTCAATGCGGGTTACACTCAGGCGATTGGGCCTCGCCGCAACAGGTGGGCGTGGCAACGGCTTCTTGAAAGGTGAAATCTCGCCTGGCTCATCAAGCTGCATTGCCCACCTCTGCCAGGGTTCAGGGGCAAGATCGTCAGGCTTCAAACCCGCTGCTGCCATAATCGCAGTAAGACGAAGAATCCAGCGCGAGGCAAGGGCGGGCTCCATTCCGTCTCGCCGCGAATAGGAGAGAAACACACATTCCGCCCCAAAGGCTTGCACAAAGTCATGGGCAGTTTGGCCGATTTGCCGCTCCGGCTGCTGCATTTCAAACACATCGCGCATGGGCCGGTTGAGCCACGGACCCGCATCGGGCAGGCGTGGCCATTTTCCTTCGTTCAATCCACCCAGAATAATCGTTTGCGGCCTGATCAACCGCGCTTCCAACAGGCCAAGAATGGCAAGCCGGGTT
>JANMPF010000410.1:0-2231 GCA_031369725.1 Rhodobiaceae bacterium
ACCATCATGCTCACGGCTGGAGACGAGTTCGGCCGCAGCCAGGGCGGCAACAACAATGCCTATGCACAGGACAACGAAACGACATGGCTGGATTGGCGCAAAGCCGATCAGGGCCTCATTGATTTTGTGGGTGGCCTGGCAGAGTTCCGGACGCAAAATGAAAAGTATTTTGCTGATCAATTCCTAAGTGGGAAAATTGCAGTTGGCGAGACATTTCCCGACATTCAGTGGATTTCCACGAACGCCGGGAACCTGGATTGGGAAAATCAGGGGCGCGCTGCCTTTGGGATTGTACTTGCAGCCACGGGCATCACAGAACGTTTGCTGATTTGGTTTAATCGCGGTCTTGAAAGCGTTCCTGTGGTGGCACCTGTTCCACAACAGGGTTTGAGCTGGGCCAATGACATTTCGCAATGTCCGGCGCGGTCGGTCACAGCCATTCTTGAAGTTACGGTTGCGCGGAAAAATTCAACGCGGCCTGACGACAAAACCATCCATGAACTTGCCAATGCCGCAGGCATTCAAGGCGAGTGGTGGGAGGTCAATGGAACCGGGCACAGCGTAAGCGTTGAAACAAAGCGGGCTTTGCTTGCCGCACTGGCGCTGCCGATTGACACTTTGTCAAATGCGCGACACGCCTTGGAAACCTTGGCCATAAGGCCCGCATTGCCGCGGTTTGTTGTTGTTGCACCTCATAGCAATTTTTCAATTTCAACTCAACCAACAGCGCAAAATTTGAGTTACGTCTTGAGTGCTGGAGGTGGCCAGACCTGGAACCTGATAAAAACAGCCAATGATCTCACTCTTCCGCCACTTGATGCGGGGCACTACACGTTGCGTTGTGTTGAAAGTCCAGATGATATTTGCAGCGTGGCGGTTACGACCGGCCGGTGCTACCAGCACGAACAGCCAAAGCGCCTGTATGGGTTAATAACCCACCTCTATGCCTTGCGCCACGAATTCGATGGCGGCATTGGTGATTTCGAAACCCTGGCCCAATTTTGTGAGGCATCAGCAAGGTTAGGTGGTTCACTTGCGGGCATAAATCCCTTGCATCACATGTTCACCAATGACCGCGCCCGGGTGAGCCCCTATCAACCTTCTGATCGCCGCTTTATTGATCCGATTTACATTGATGTCTCCGCCATGGGCGAAGAGCCTGGTTTTGCGAAATTGCGTGCGGGCGCTCATGTTGATTATGAGAAAGTTTGGCTCGCGAAAGACAAGCTGTTGCGGGCATTTTTTGAGAGATCCAAACCTGCCAAAGAATTTGAAGCCTTCATTGTTGCAGGTGGACAGGCGTTACAAGAGCATGCGCGCTTTGAGGCACAGGTGGATTCGAGGCGGTTTGGCTACGCGATGTGGCTGCAGTGGATTGCCGACAAGCAATTGGCGGCGGCTGCAAGGCGTGGCAGGCAGGCAGGCCTGGAGCTTGGCATCTACCGCGATTTGGCATTGGGTTGTGCCTATGAGGGCGGCGAGGTCTGGGCCCGACCCGGGCTCTATTCCACAGCGGTTTCAATAGGGGCACCGCCTGACCCATTTTCGCGCGAGGGCCAGGTGTGGAATCTTCCGCCGTTCAATCCTCTGGCATTGGAGCAGGCCGGTTACCAACCCTTTGTTGACATCATGCGGGCCAACATGCGCCATGCCGGCGTATTGCGCATTGACCATGTCCTGGGCTTTGCGCGGCAGTTCTGGGTGCCACGGGGCGCTTCGGGGGCGGACGGGGCCTATGTCACCATGCCACAAGCGAATTTGATGGCGCTTACGGCATTGGAAAGCGAGCTGGCAAAATGTGTGGTGATTGGTGAGGACTTGGGAACTGTGCCGGATGGGCTTCGCGGCAATTTGGCGGATGCCAATATCCTTTCATACCGCGTGCTGTGGTTTGAGCAGAATGAAACGCGGTTTCTAGCACCTGAGAACTATCCGCAAAATGCGGCTGCATGCTTGTCTTCCCACGATTTGGTCCCGTTCAAAGGTTGGCAGGAGACGGCAAGTCCTGGCGATATTGCGAAACTTGAGCGGGCGATAACGGATGAAGGTCTCAATACGGGTGACCTGCTGGCCGATGCCCATGCCTATGTGGCCAAAACGCCTTGCGCAGTCATGCTGGTGCAGGCTGATGACCTCACACAGGAAACAGATCCGCTTAACGTGCCCGGCACGGACAAGGACCGGCCGAATTGGCGCCGGCGGCTTTGTGTAAATACTGGTGGACTGGAAGC
>JANMPF010000461.1:0-3998 GCA_031369725.1 Rhodobiaceae bacterium
TGGGTGAATTGGGTGTGGTGTTTTTGCTCTTCCTGATCGGCCTTGAGTTGTCGCCCGAACGGCTTCTGACAATGAAGCGCTTGGTATTCGGCCTTGGCGGCTTGCAAGTTTTGGTCACCACCGCGTTGCTGGCACTGGCCGCTTACTATTTCGGCTTCACGCCAGCCCAGGCCACCATCATAGGCTCTGCCCTTTCACTGTCATCAACGGCCATTGTCATTCAACTCTACGCCGATGAAAAGCGACTGGGCTCGCAGTCAGGCAGAACCAGCTTTGCGATCCTGTTGTTTCAGGACGTGGCCGTCATTCCGATTTTGCTCACCGTCAGCATTCTGGGCCAGGAAAATTCCGGCCCCGTCCTGACGGGCATTCTCAAGGCCCTCGCCCAGGCCATATTCGCAATTGCATTCATTGTCGGCGTGGGCCGTTATGCCCTGCGGCCCCTGCTCCGCCTTGTGGCTGGCACCAACAGCTCAGACCTTTTCATGGCAGCGGTTCTGTTGATTGCGGTTGGCACCGGGGTGCTGGCAAACTATGCCGGGCTTTCCATGGCATTGGGCGCATTCATTGCGGGCCTTACCTTGGCTGAAACCGAATACCGCCGTGCCATTGAAACCATCATTGAACCTTTCAAGGGACTTCTCCTTGGCGCATTCTTTCTCATGGTTGGCCTTGGCATTGATTTGCACGGTTTTGTCGAGTCCCCTGGGGAAATCCTGGGGATAGCCGCTGCCCTCATCGTGGCCAAATCCGCCATCATCTTTGGCTTTGCCAAGATGCTGAAGGTCAAACACGCGGCAGCCTTGGAAACATCGCTGCTGCTTGGCCCCTGTGGTGAATTTGCCTTTGTGGTTTTGAGTGCGTCCGCCGCCTTGCACATCATAGATGCATCCACGTTAAGCCGCCTGCTGCTTGTCGTTTCCCTCACCATGGCAACCATTCCTTTCCTGTCCATGCTGGGCAAGCGCTTGAACAAACTGGCCGCGAACGGGCACATGGCAACCGGTGAAGCAATCATCGAACCGCCAAATAATGACCAACCCCGTGTCATCGTTGCAGGCTTTGGCCGGGTGGGCCATCTCGTGGGTTCGATGCTCGACGAACACAGGATTTCCTACATCGCCATGGATATGGATGCAGGCCTCGTGGCACGTGAGCGCAAGGCGGGATTTCCAATTTACTATGGTGACGCGGCCAATCCTGAATTCCTGAGAAAATGTGGCCTTGCCACAGCCACCGCAATCGCCGTCACCATGGACAGCGCCGTTCGGGTTGATGACGTGGTAAAAACTGCCCGCGCCGAACGGGCTGACCTGAAAATCATTGCCCGCGCCAGGGACGAGCGCCACGCCATGCGGCTTTATATTGCTGGCGCCACCGAAGCGGTTCCTGAAACCATCGAGTCAAGCCTGCAGCTCGGTGAATCGCTGCTGGTTGAGGCCGGCATCCCCATGGGGCTGGCCATTGCTTCAGTGCATGAGCGCCGTGACACTTTCCGAAAACTCTTGGGCCGCCCTAACCGCAAGGAAGAACTGAACCTGGCGCGCAAGAGAATGCGGCGGAACAAACCGGCTTAAGCAACACCCAGTTTCTTCTGCAGGCTTGAGCTTGACGTTGTGTATTGGAACAACAGGCGCTCACCTGGATTGATATAACGGAAGGCTTGTTGTGCAAGCAGTGCTGCCTCGTGGAAGCCAGAGAGAATGAGCTTCAGTTTGCCCGGGTAATGATTGATGTCACCGATTGCAAAAATGCCACGCTCCGAAGACTCGAACTTTTCCGTATCAACCGGGATCAGGTTTTCCTCAAGGTTCAAACCCCAATTGGCAACCGGACCAAGCTTCATGGTGAGGCCGAAGAACGGCAATAGCGTATTGGCCTGAATATCAAAGGCCGTACCATCAGTGCCCTTCACCTGCACCGACGATAGAACGCCGCCGGCACCCGTGAGGCCGGTAACCTGGCCAAGCTTCATCTGCATTTTCCCGCCAGCGACAAGCTCGCGCATCTTGTTCACACTGTCTGGTGCCGCACGGAATTCATCACGCCGGTGCAATAACGTCATGCTCCGGGCCAGGGGTTGCAGGTTATTCACCCAGTCCAAAGCGGAATCGCCGCCGCCAACAATCAGGATATCCCTGTCGCGGAACGCTTCCATTTTCTTGACCGAATAAAACACCGATGTGCCTTCATAGGCATCAATGCCGGGAATTGGTGGTTTCTTCGGCTGGAATGAACCGCCACCCGCCGCGATCACCACGATCTTGGACCGGAATATGATGCCGCCATCGGTTTTCAGTTCAAAATCATTGTCGCCATGCCTGATAAGCTCGGTCACCATCTGGTTGAAATGATACTGCGGGTGAAACGGCTTGGCTTGCTCCATCAGGCGGTGCGTAAGTTCAGCACCCGTGACAATCGGCAGGGCTGGAATGTCATAAATCGGCTTTTCCGGATAAAGCTCTGCACACTGACCACCGGCCCGGTCAAGAATGTCAACCACATGGCATTTGATGTCGAGCAGGCCCAGTTCAAAGACGGCAAACAATCCACAAGGGCCAGCGCCGATGATCACGGCATCGGTGGTAATCACGTCAGACATTTTGAAACTCCAATAAACTCAGAATTGCTTTTCAGGCACGCGCACCCGCAGGCCATCGATAGCATCGCTAATCTTGATCTGGCACGAAAGCCTGCTGGTGTCTTGCACATCAAAGGCAAAATCCAGCATATCCTCTTCCATGGGGGCGCGCTTGCCCACCTTGTCTTTCCATTCCGGCTCCACATACACATGGCACGTGGCGCACGCACAGGCCCCGCCGCAATCGGCATCAATGCCGGGAACCATGTTCTTTATGGCTGCTTCCATCACTGACATGCCGGCAATCCCGGTCACCGTCTGCTCGGTGCCATTATGCAGAATGAAGGTAATTTTGGCCATGTCGCGCGCTCAATATCGATTGTTCGTTTTATCGAACGCTACATAGGATATAGCGAATTGAAAGGCAAGCGGCCTAGGGGTAAAGCAACCGTGCCATGTCATCAAACTCCCGTGTGGCCACCGTCAACCCGGCCAGCAGCTTTTTTCGCTTGCCGGTTTGCTCAAAACAGGCAATTGGCTCCAGCTTTTTGGCGATTTCCTCGATTTTGTAGGCCCCGATAGCCTGAGCCGAGCCCTTTAACGTGTGTGTCGCAAAACGCCAGTCTTCATTCGACTGGGCCGTAAACAGGCGATCCAAAATCGATGGCAATTGGGCGACAAACAACCCCACGATTTCACGTTCAAGTTCGGGGCTTTCCATCGTATAACGAACAAGATGGTCGCGATCAAAGACCAGTATTGGCGTTTTGACCTTCGTGCTCTTCGTAACTGCCGCCCGCAACTGACCCACTTACACACCCAATATTGCCTAATTATTAGGCACAGTTGGTGCCCTAGGCTGAAAAACAATTGTACAGCAGCTGCGTAAATGTCCAGTTTTCTGAATCGATTCAATTCGATCCATAATCTTAACCAAATCTTTAATTATTCTTGGGACGGCGGTCAGAACGGGTTCTACTAGGGCCTTCAATGGGTTATGGTGGGAATCCATGGCTTTGACGATGAAGGGGGCCAACCTGTCGGGAACTGGCAGGTTCTTTCGTCAGCAAAAGTCTTCACTGGCGGCCGAGTTGGTTGTTAGTACACGATTTTGAGAATGCGGGTAAATCAGATGGCAAATAACATAACGGACACGCGTCGCAGGGACAAACGCTCTGTCGAAAAGCCAGCAGAAGTGCGGCGCGGACCGTCGTTGGAAGCGACCCCCATGCGCGGTCGCCCCGCCAATGAAAATGACCCCGGCACCGCAAGGTTAATGGCAAGGCTGAACCGCCAGCCTTCTTACGCAGCCTATGTCATGGCCAGCCTCCTCACCCTCGTGTGGGTTTTCGTCTGGTCAATGTCATATTCTTCACTGATTATGGATCAGGCCCTGCCGCAGCTCATCAACTCGCTT
>JANMPF010000467.1:0-3640 GCA_031369725.1 Rhodobiaceae bacterium
GTTGGCCTGGATCATAAACTCCTCAATCAGCTTATGTGCATCCAGGCGCAGCGGTGTAACCACACGCAGCACATGGCCCATGTCGTCGAGCACCAACTTGCGTTCCGGCAAATCAAGTTCCAGTGGCCCACGCTTGTCCCGCGCTATCATCAAGGTTGCGTAGGCCGCCCACAATGGTTTCAAAACACCTTCAACCAGGGTCTCTGCTTTGGCGCTTGGCCGACCGTCAATCGCTGCTTGCGCTTCCTCGTAAGAGAGTTTCGCGGCAGACCGCATGACGGTGCGCGCGAAACGGTGTGATTTTTTATGGCCGGATTTATCGAATACCATAAAACACGCAAGTGCCGGCCGGTCTTCCTTCTCGCGCAACGAACACAGATCATTTGAAATGCGCTCCGGCAACATGGGCACGACACGGTCTGGAAAGTAAACCGAATTGCCGCGAAACCGCGCTTCCTTGTCCAAAGCCGAACCGGGCCTTACATATGTTGCCACATCGGCAATTGCCACAATGGTTTGAAAGCCACCCTTGTTGGCAGGGTCATCATCGGGTGCTGCCCACACCGCGTCATCATGGTCACGTGCGTCAGGCGGATCAATAGTCACAAACGGCGTTTGGCGAAGGTCAACCCGGCCAGCATGGCTGAAAGTCTTGAGGCTTTCACTTTCGGCCAATACCTGCTCTGAAAACTGGTTGGGAATGGCGTGATGATGAATGGCAATCAGCGAAATGTTGCGCTGGTCATTAAGGTCGCCTAAGCGCTCGCGCACCCGCGCAAGCGGCAGGCCGCGACCGTGGTCTTTCAGAATTTCTGCTTCAACCAGTTCGCCGTCCAGCGCGCCGTTTTCATCCCCGCTGCGCACCTGCAATTCATTCCTGGCTTTCTTGTCCACCGGAATGAGTCGCGCACCATGGCCCTTCACAACGCGATAGACCCCCAGAACCCGCTTCGAACGGTCCGACAGGGCACGGATGACTTGCGCCTTGAATTTATAATCCTGCCCTTGCGTGGTTTCAATTTTTGCCAGCACACGGTCACCCCGTGCCGGCGGGCGAATGCCTTCCCTTGGCCGAACGTCAATGAGCACCAGTGGCGGCTTGCCAGCCACGCGCTCATCCCATTCAACCGGCTCGCCATAGGTCTCGCCTTGCGCGTCAATACCAGTTACCTCAATCACAGTGACAGGGGGCAGGGAAGAAGTATCAACCAGCTTGCGTCTGCTCTTGGCCAGCTTCCCGTCTTGCTCAAGCTGTCGCAGCATGGTCTTAAGGCCGATCTTGGCAGCCCCCGTCAGCCCGAAAGCCCGCGCAATTTCGCGTTTGCCAACGACTGATGGAGACGTTTGAATAAACTCCAAAAGTGCTGCTTCACTGGGCAGCCCTTTCTTGGAAACCTTGCCTGATTTGATCATGGCCACGGGATTAGCCGGATTGAACAGATTCCGATAGGGCAGTTTGGAATAGAAGAATACGCAAGCCCCTTCCATATTTAAGATGGATGAATTGGGAATGCGTTGCTGGCCTGCTATGCTGCAGCCCGCTTGGCCACCTTCTTTGCAGCGGTTTTTTTGGCCGGGGCCTTCTTTGCAGCCGGCTTTTTGGCCGGAGCTTTCTTGGCGGCTACCTTGCGGGCGGGCTTTTTCTTGCCGGGGCCCCTCATTTCGCGCTCATTGATCAAGGCAACAGCTTCATCAAGTGTGACGGACTCTGGTGTTTTGTCTTTCGGCAGCGTGGCATTGATTTTGCCGTGTTTGACATAGGCGCCATATTTGCCATTGAAAACCTGCACATTTCCCGTGCCATCGGGATGAGCCCCCAAGTCCTTCAAGGCAGCCGCAGCACCGCGACGCGTAAAGCCCTTGGCTTTTTTCTCGGCAATCATGTCAACTGCGCGGTTAATGCCGATGCTGAACACATCATCAGCCAGTTCCAAATTCACATAGGTGCCATCATTCAGAATATAGGGTCCAAAACGCCCGAAGTTTGCCAAGATGGGCATTTGGTTTTCCGGATGAATGCCAACTTCGCGCGGCAGCGACAAAAACTTCAATGCCATATCAAGGTCAACATCAACCGGGTCAAAACTGCGTGGAATAGAGGCGCGCCTTGGCTTTTCCTTGCTGCCCTCGGGCACCTCGCCCAATTGCAGGTAAGGCCCAAAGCGACCCATGCGGCGCGTGACTTTCTCACCCGTCTCGGGATCGACACCAAGTTCAATGCCTTCGGCGGGAATTGCCAAAGCCGCATCAGCACCCACCGTCATCTGGCGCGTGAACTTGCAGTCGGGATAATTCGTGCAGCCCACAAATGAACCATACTTTCCGAGTTTCAACGATAATTGCCCATCCGCACATGAAGGGCATTTACGCGCATCGCTGCCATCAGCAGGAGCGGGGAAAATATGGGGAGCCAAAATCTCGTTGAGCGCATCCAGAACATTGGTAACGCGAAGTTCCTTTATTTCGCTGACATGGGCCGAAAAATCCTTCCAGAAATCACGCAGCACGTCACGCCAGTCAATTTCGCCATTGGATACGCGGTCAAGCTGCTCTTCAAGGCTGGCGGTGAAATCATATTCCACCCATTTGCTGAAAAACGATTCAAGGAACGCTGTAACCACGCGGCCCTTGTCTTCAGGAATTAGCCGTTTCTTGTCGAGGCGCACATAGCCACGGTCCCTGATCGTTGACAGCACTGACACATAGGTTGAAGGGCGGCCAATACCCAATTCTTCCATTTTCTTGATAATCGAGGCTTCCGAATAGCGCGGTGGTGGCTCGGTGAAATGCTGTTCTGCCGCCACTTTGCGAACGCCAATGCCGTCACCCCGTGCCATGGCGGGCAGGCGTCGGGCGTCTTCATCTTCGCCGTCATCAAGATCTTCGTTATACACCCTGAGGAAGCCATCAAATTTTGCCACCGAGCCAGTAGCGCGGAATGTGTAATGCTTGCCGTCTCGTCCTGTGGCGCCTAGATCGGCAGTGGTGCGCTCAAATTCAGCGCTTTCCATTTGACTGGCAATCGTGCGCTTCCAGATCAATTCGTAAAGTGCAAACTGCTCACCATCAAGCGCTGAACGCACCGACGAGGGCAGGCGGCCAAGTTCCGTAGGGCGGATGGCTTCATGCGCCTCTTGGGCATTCTTGGCTTTGGTTATGTATTGGCGCGGCGCCGACGGCAAATACGGCTCGCCGAAATTCTTGAGAATTGCATTGCGGGCGGCAGCTATGCCTTCTGGTGCTATATCAACGCCATCAGTACGCATGTAGGTGATAAGACCAACCGTATCGCCCTCAATATCGACTCCCTCATAAAGTCGCTGTGCCACTTGCATGGTTTTGGCTGACGAGAAACCCAGTTTGCGCGACGCTTCCTGTTGCAAGGTGGAGGTGCGGAACGGCGCATAGGGGTGGCGTTTGGCGGGCTTGCTTTCAATACTGTCGACCGCCACGCGCGCATTTCTCAGTGTCTGTTCAATGGCGCGGGCTGAAGTTTCATCCTTGATGTCCAGCTTGCCAATTTTTTGCCCGGCTATGGCTTGCAGGGATGCCGAAAACTCGTTGCCTTGTGGCGTCGTGAAGGTTCCCTCGATGGTCCAGTATTCCTGCGACTTGAACGCTTCAATCTCAAGCTCACGAT
>JANMPF010000474.1:0-8562 GCA_031369725.1 Rhodobiaceae bacterium
TGAGATCGAGAAAGATCGGCAGGCCTTGCGCTGCAACTGCTTCATAGCCTTTGGCGCCATGGGCATAGAAAAATTCCATGCCGACCTTCATGTAGCCCACGTGTTTTGCCAAAACTTTGGCGAGGTTGCGGGCCCGCTCAAGATCGGTGGTATCAAGGGCCACGCATATGGGGTTAGGCTGGATCATGGGCGCATCGTTAGCCGCAAATTACTTTGAGCGCAAATAGACCATAATGCCTGCAGCCAGGTCTTCCAGGGCGGTACCGCAGGACTTGAAAAGGGTGATTTCGCCCTCAGTTTTGCGGCCTTTCGCGGTACCCCGGCAAAGCTCGAAGAGATCGCCCTGCACATTGGCAAAGTCAAATTTTCCTTCATTGCGCGCTTGCAGAAGGTCGCCTGCCTCCGAGAGGGCACCTTCATGCGTGTCCACATAGACCCGGGCGCGTGCCAACACATCGCCATCAGTCTCGCGCATGGTGGGTTTGAAGGCACCTGCAAGATCAACATGGGTGCCAGGTTTCAGCCATGCACCCCTAACAATGGCCGCGGTGGAGGTTGTAACGCAGGAGACAATGTCAGCCTTTCGCACGGCTTGTTCCAGGTCGGTCACGGCTGAGACTTCAAAACCGTCGCCCTGCAATAGAGTTGCAAGCATTTTGGCTTTTTCGGTTGAGCGATTGTAGATGAAAACCTTTTTGATGGGTCTCACTGCCGCATGGGCCCTTACGAAATGGGCCCCCAAGGCGCCCGCTCCCACCAGAAGATGAGTTGCGGCATCGGCACGCGCCAGATAATCGGCGGCAAGGGCCGAGGCTGCAGCGGTTCGCCTGCGGGTGAGTTCCGTGCCATCCAATAATGCCACGGTTTCGCCCGTGGCGTTATCAATGAGCAGATAGCTTGCCTGAACGGTTGGCAGGTTTTTGGCGGCGTTATCAGTTTTCACGACAACGGTTTTCAGTCCCGTCCAATCTTTCGACCAGGCGGGCATCAGCAGAAGCGTTGAGACATGCGACGTCGCGTGATGGTGGCGCACGGGCGTTGCAATTTCGGCTTTGAAACCTTCACGCAAAGCTGCAATCACAGCTGCATAGGGGGCAAGCCTTGCCAGCTCTTCGGCCGAAATGACTTTCACAGCATGGTGTCCGGAGGCGTTATGATTTCGCGGCGCAGTTGACTGGATTCAGCTTGCGTCTGCTCGAGTTCGCGGCGGGTATCGCGGGCCGACCTCCGCCATTTGCCTTGCGCAAACCAACAGGCAATCCAGCCGGCGATCAGCCCAAAAAATATCCCACAGAAGAACAATGACCACAGCGGAAGATCAATTGACGCAAAAGGTGCATCTTTCGAGAAGGGGTCCAATGAAACCGTAATCCACTGCCGATTGGCGATGGCAAAAGAAATGACGATAACTGCAACCGGCAGGCCAACCACCCAACGGAGGATTCGCCGCAACATCATTCAACTTTTTCGTTCAGCCGCGCGCGCAAGTCCTTGCCGGTTTTGAAAAACGGAACCTTCTTGGGTGTGACTTCAACAGCCCCGCCGGTGCGCGGATTACGGCCGGTGCGGGCATTTCTGGCCTTGACGGAAAAGGCGCCAAAACCCCGCAACTCGACGCGCTCGCCATCGCGCATGGCGCGAATGATTTCATCCAGAACCTTGTTGACGATGCGTTCCACGTCGCGGTGGTAGAGATGGGTATTGCCGTCGGCAATTTTTTGCACGAGTTCAGACTTGATCATGATTCTCCCCTATCTCTCCCAATTGTCAAAGTTGAGGGTGCCAAAGCACAAGCAGTCCGTCAAGCCTTGCGCTTTCAACCTGTCGTTTCAGACCTTCAAAGCCTAGCGCTTTCAGAACAATATTGGCAATGGAAAATCCAAGGCCGGTGGGGTCTATATTCACCGGATTGGCCCAATTCACAACGTTCAGGTCTGGTGAAATTTTCTTCTCCGATGCAAGCCATTGGAGGGCCACGTCTTCACCGCCCAAGGCATCAATCAATTTTGCAGTCACCGCCTGGCGGCCGGTATAGACGCGGCCATCGGCCAGAACCGCTACGCGTTCCGGTGTCAGATGGCGGCGTTCGGCCACAAGGCCTGTGAACCAGGCAAAGGATTCCTGCACCATATCGTTGGATACGGCGCGTACGTGGTCGGACACGGGTTTGAAGGGCGAGGGTTCGGCCTTCAATTCGCCGGACTTGATCTCTTCCATCTTGATCCCCAGCGTGTCCAATAATTTGGAAATTTCAGGAAATGAAAAGATAACGCCGATAGAGCCGGTAATGGTGTTGCCACGCGCCACGATGTAGTCGGTGGCAATTGCCGTGATGTAACCACCCGATGCGGCCACCGTATCCATCACCGCCACCACGGGCTTGTTCCTGGAAATCTTGCGGATTTGCTCGTAAAGTGCTTCAGAGCCTGCGGTTGTGCCACCGGGGCTGTCGATGCGAATAATCACGGCTTTGACTTTGTCAGACTTGCCAATTTCATCGAGCAAATTGAGGGTTGCCTGATCGCCGGTGATCAGGCCATCGATGCGCACGCGCGCGACATGATCGGAATATTTCTTGAAGTCGCTGCCGGTCCAAAACAGGGAACCCACAGCAAGGAGAACGGCCAGAGCAGCGAACAGGCGCCAGCGCCACAAGCGGCGTTGCAATTGCCGGCGATCAACTATCAGTTCCGCTTGGTTCAACGACACCAGACATCCTCCACCTAACGACAGTCTCTATCGATGAAAACTCCGCCCGGATGTAAATCATCCGGACGGAGTATATTTCGCGGGCGAAGTTTAAGGATTATTCCTTGCCTTCGGCATCCTTTTTCTTGAGGGCCGCCACTAGAATGTCACCCAACGATGCGCCTGAATCGGACGAACCATATTGGGCCACGGCTTCCTTCTCATCGGAAATTTCGAGCGCCTTGATCGACACGTTCATCTTGCGTGCCTTGGCGTCAAACACCGTGATCTTGGCATCGAATTTTTCACCAACGGCAAAGCGTTCGGTGCGTTGTTCTGAGCGGTCGCGGGCAAGATCGCCGCGCTTGATGTAGGCGGTCATGTCAGAACCTGCGATCTTCACTTCAAGGCCTGCATCTTCCACCTTCACCACCTCGCAGGTGACAGTATCACCCTTCTTGATGCCGTTGCCGCTGGAAGTGCTGCCAGCTGACTTTGGCTGATCGCCAGCGAGTTGCTTGATGCCGAGCGAGATGCGTTCCTTTTCACGGTCCACGTCAAGAACGATGGCTTTGACCATGTCGCCCTTCTTGTAGTCCTTGATGGCTTCTTCGCCGGAGCGCTTCCAGTCCAGATCGGACAAATGAACCATGCCGTCCACATCGCCATCGAGACCGATAAACAGGCCAAACTCGGTGATATTCTTGATTTCACCCTCAACGATGGCGCCATTGGGATACTTGGTGGTGAAGGTTTCCCAGGGGTTTTCCTGAACCTGCTTGAGACCAAGCGATATGCGGCGCTTGGATGAATCAATTTCAAGAACCTGCACTTCAACTTCTTCGGTGGTTGAAAGAATCTTGCCGGGATGCACGTTCTTCTTGGTCCAGCTCATTTCGGAGACGTGGACAAGGCCTTCGATGCCATCTTCAAGTTCAATGAATGCGCCGTAATCGGTGATGTTGGTGACCTTGCCACGCACCCTCGCACCGATTGGATATTTGCCGGCCACGAGTTCCCATGGATCCTTGTCCAACTGTTTCATGCCGAGTGAAATGCGCTGGGTTTCCGGATTGATGCGAACGATTTGCACCTTCATGGTTTGTCCAACGGTCAACACGTCGGATGGATGGTTCACGCGCTTCCAGGCAATGTCGGTGACATGCAGGAGGCCATCGATGCCACCCAGGTCAACGAATGCGCCGTAGTCTGTTATGTTCTTGACCACGCCATCAACAATCTGGCCCTCGGCCAGATTCTGCACGAGTTCGGAACGCTGTTCAGCGCGGGTTTCTTCCATGATGGCGCGGCGCGACACAACAATGTTGCCACGCCTGCGGTCCATCTTCAGAATCTGGAAGGGCTGGGCCACATGCATGAGCGGGCCCACATCGCGGATGGGGCGAATGTCAACCTGTGAGCCCGGCAGGAATGCAACCGCACCTCCCAAATCAACCGTGAAGCCGCCTTTGACGCGACCGAAAATCACGCCATCGACGCGCTCGTTCTTGGTGCTCATTTCCTCAAGACGGGTCCAGGCTTCTTCGCGGCGGGCCTTGTCGCGCGACAGAACGGCTTCGCCGAGGGCGTTTTCGATGCGCTCGAGATAAACTTCAACCGTGTCGCCGGCCTTGATGGTGGTTTCCTTGCCGGGCACAGAAAATTCCTTCAGCGCCACACGGCCTTCGGTTTTCAAACCAACATCGATAATTACAAAATCATTTTCAACGGCCACTACGCGGCCTTTGACAACCACATTTTCGGTGGCCGGATTGTCGAGATAGCTCTCGGTGAGGAGGGCCTCAAAGTCTTCGCGGGTGGGGTTCATGGAAGCGATGGATTTCGCCATGTGTCAGGTAGTCCTAAAGGTTTATGTGGTTCATCCCGAACGGACAACCCACGTTAAGCAGTTCCAGCGCCAGCGCCAAGCCTGGAGGCTTTGCCTTGTGTGCAGATTCTGAAACTATTAAGGGCGAAGGAACTTGGCAAAGTCCGTCACCCCGATCATGTTCACCCGTGCAACACGGGCGACCTCCAACGGGGCTGCCTATAGCGCAAAGCAAGGGGAGGAGCAACCCATCGATTGTGGCTCGACTTCGAGGAGCCGGAGCTTTAAGAAAACCTCATGAAAATCATTGACCGCGACCACCCGTTTTACAAGCCCCTATGGCGCAGGATTGTGCTGGTTTGCGTACTGGCGGGGTGGGCGGCATTTGAGATTTTTGTAACCAAGGAGCCCATGTGGATGGCGGTTTCGGTTGGGCTTTTTGCCTTGTCAGCCTGGTTGTTTCTGCTCACCTGGCCAAAGCCGAGTTAACAGCGCCAATTGCAGCGGCAACGGCTGCTTCTACAGTCATGTCAGAGGTATCTATTACAACGGCGTCTTTGGCGGGAACGAGGGGTGCTGCAGCACGGCTTCTGTCGCGTTCGTCGCGCAGCCTGATATCTTCCACAACAGAATTGAAAATAACGCCTTGGCCCACCGCACTCAGTTCGGCAAAGCGCCTTTTGGCCCGCACCAATGCGGACGCAGTGATAAAGAGCTTGGCGTCCGCATGGGGGCAAACCACGGTTCCGATATCGCGACCATCCAGCACGGCTCCGGGCGATTTAGCGGCGAAGTCACGCTGAAAATCCAGAAGTGCCACACGCACTTGCGGAATAACAGCCACTATGGAAGCAGCTGCGGCCACCGCTTCGCTGCGCAACTGGGCATCGTGGAATTCAAGGGTGCTCAGGTTTTGCGCAATTGCGGTGGCAGCCGCAACATCATGGGGATCGCGGTTTGATTTGAGCAGTGCAAGACCAACCCGGCGATACAGTGTTCCAGTATCGAGGAAATGAAACTTGAAATGGCGTGCAAGGGCGCGGGCGATGGTTCCCTTGCCAGCGGCGGCAGGACCATCAACCGCAATGATCATTTTGCTTCCAGTTCTGAAATGCGGGCACCCAGACCATTCATCAATCCGGCAAAATCCGGAAAGCTGGTGGCGATAATGTTGCCGTCATCAATGCTGGTGTGAATGCGGGACGCGAGCCCCATCACCAGGAACGACATGCCAATGCGGTGATCCATGTGGGTTGCAACCCTGCCGCCGCCCGGGGCACCACCACCTGAAACCTCAAGCCAATCGAGACCCGAAGACGTCATCACGCCATTGGCCTGAAGGCCCGCTTCAACCGCGGCCAGGCGGTCGCTTTCCTTGACGCGCAATTCTTCCAGGCCATCCATGCGGGTGGTACCTTCAGCAAATGATGCGGCCACGGCAAGAACCGGATATTCATCAATCATTGAAGGGGCGCGGCTTGCTGGAACGCGAACGCCGCGCAGTTCTGAATATCTGATCCGCAGGTCACCCACATCTTCGCCGCCCGACACCTTGCGGTTTTCAATCGTGATGTTGGCACCCATTTCAATGAGCGTGGTGATCAGTCCGGTGCGCGTTGGGTTGAGCATGATGTTCTCAATAGTGATGTCGGAACCCTCCGTCAGCAATGCAGCAACCATGGGAAAGGCTGCCGAAGACGGGTCACCCGGAATATCAAGGTCTTGGGCTTTCAGCTCATGCTGGCCTTCAACCGAGACATGGCGAACGCCATCCACATCTTCAATGCTGAGTCTCGCACCAAAGGCGGTGAGCATGCGCTCTGTATGGTCGCGGGTCAAAACCGGTTCAATCACCGTGGTACGGCCGGGTGCGTTGAGGCCTGCCAACAGCACGGCGGATTTTACCTGGGCGGAGGCCACGGGCAAGGTGTAGGTTATGGGGACGGCGTGTTTTGCGCCGTGAATGGTGAGCGGCAGGCGGTTGCCTTCTGAGGCCTCAAAGCGCACCCCCATTTGCTCCAAAGGCTTGGTGACACGGCCCATGGGGCGGCGCGACAGGGAGGCATCGCCCACGCAATGGGCCACCAGCGGCGTTGTCGCCATAAGCCCCATGGCGAGCCTTGCACCGGTGCCGGAATTGCCAAAATCGAGAGACCCCTTGGGTGATTGCAGGCCGGCAACGCCTACTCCTTGTACATGCCACACACCCACATCATCGCGGTGGGAGCCAGCGCCCAAGGCCGCCATGGCTTTGGCAGTGTTCACCACATCTTCGGCTTCCAGAAGCCCCTTGATGGTGGTTTTGCCAATGGCAATGGCGCCAAACATGAGGGCGCGGTGCGACATGGACTTGTCTCCCGGCACCTTGATGCGGCCCTTCAGCCCAGTGGCCTTGCGCGAGATCAAGGGTTGCGTTTTTTGCGGGTTTTCTGTCATTTCAGAATTGGATACACGGGTTAAATTTGCCTGTCACCCCCATATGCCATTCTTGGGTTTTGACATTCCGCCTTGCCCGTGGCATGGGAGCCTCAAATCACACTCCAAAGATAGCTCGAAAGGACCAACAGTGGTCAATGCTGAACTCGGAACCAAGCGGACATGCCCTTCATGCGCAGCGCGGTTCTATGACTTGTTGAAAAACCCCATCGTCTGCCCGAAATGCCACACGAATTTCGTGGCGGCCGCCATATTGCCTTCCAAGGGCGATTATCCCGGTGCTGCGGCACCTATCCCCAAGCCCCGTGAAAAGGTGGAAGAGGAAGAGGTCGATACCGCCGATGTGGAACTCATCAGCCTTGAGGACGTCGAAGAAGACGGCAAGGATGATGATGAAACCGCCGGCATCGAAGATGTTGACCTCGGCGAAGACGCAGAGCCCGCAGATGGTGAAGAAGACGATACCTTCCTCGTGGTTGAAGAAGAAGATGGCGGCGATGTGGCAGGCCTTCTCGACAGCGGCACATCAGGTGCCAAAGAAGGTGAAGAAGAAGTTTAACCTTGATTATTCACCCGGGTAGAATTAGGTTCCGCCCGGATTTGAAAAGACCTGTGGGGTCATAGCTCAGTTGGGAGAGCGCTTGCATGGCATGCAAGAGGTCGTCGGTTCGATTCCGTCTGGCTCCACCATTCTTTTCAACGGGTTGGCTGGATTCTCCCTCCTTCACATTTCCTCTTAGCAACCAATTAGCAACCAAAGCTGTGCCAAATTTCATTAGTGATATTTCTAATTTGATTTTTCAGAAGCCAATGCCAAGCTAACGTGGCTGGCTAAAGGAAGGAGAAGTCTATGCGTGTGATGGTGCTGGTGAAGGCTACCGAAGACAGCGAAAAGGGCATTCTCCCCACCCCCGAGATGTTTGAGGCTATGGGCAAATATAATGAGGATTTGATCAATGCCGGCATTCTGCGTGCCGCCGACGGCCTCAAGCCCTCTTCGCAGGGAAAGCGTATTGCCTTCAATGGTTCGGGCCGTAAGGTGATCGACGGACCTTTCGCCAATACCCGCGAGCTCGTCGCCGGGTTTTGGCTCTGGGAAGTCAAGGACATGGAAGAGGCGGTCGCTTGGGTGAAGCGCTGCCCCAATCCCATGCCAGGGCCAAGCGAGATGGAAATCCGGCCGCTGTATGAGATGGCAGATTTCGAATGAACATCTGACGCCGGAAGCCCCGAATATCGCGACTGCAGCCCGCGACTAATCCGATTTCTTGAAAGCGTCGTCTACTTTTTCTTGCCCGATGCGAGCACTTGGATTGCCCTGCTGGTTCAGGTTTTGCTCCTCGGTTCCGTCACCCATCATTCCCAGGTGAGGGTCCTGTTGTTTTATAATCTCAGGCTTGAGCTTGGCTATCGTACGGCTGCGAGCGGCAGTTGAAGCAACGGGCGCCTTCCTTGTCGCAACAGCTTTCTGCTTCGGTTTGGAAACCTTCAGCGCTGTACGCTTCGCAGTGGCTGCCGAGCTCTTTTTCGCTTTGGCTGGCTTGGTCACCTTCTTCTTTGCCGCACCCTTTAAGGTGCTACGCTTCGGTTTCACTTCTGCCTTCTTGGTT
>JANMPF010000482.1:0-4128 GCA_031369725.1 Rhodobiaceae bacterium
TTTTCAAACAATTGCGGCTGGCTGCCGGGAACCGCAAGCTCACTGCGGTTAAGCCGCGCCGGAGCCTGCTCGACATTATAAAAACTCATTGGATGCTTCCCTCAATTAATCAAAAACAGTTTTGCAGCAGCACCATGTTCCCACCCCAACCGGTCAACGTCAACGCCCGCACTCTCAATTTCCAACGTGCGGCAATGGCCGGAAGCCAGTACCATTTGCGACGTGCAATCAGCCAAT
The DNA here is from genome assembly GCA_031369725.1 of Rhodobiaceae bacterium. GTDB lineage: Bacteria > Pseudomonadota > Alphaproteobacteria > Rhizobiales > Aestuariivirgaceae > Aestuariivirga. The sequence continues at coordinate 238 of JANMPF010000482.1, forward strand.
ACTGTATCTTCGTCCTGTACCACGCTAGCAGGCGGCAAGCCGCCGTCTTTCACTGAAAGATTCATGGAGCCCCCGCGTAACCGTCATCACTTTACGTATCCCCCAAAACCGGGCTAATCTGGAATTTGAACCACTTGGTCAAACCAGCGGGCACAATAAAATATAAAGGGAGAATGTCACTATGAATATGGTCAAAACTGCGTTTCTGTCGCTTGTGGCCGCCACGGCCATGAGCGCTGCGACATTTGCTGATGACATGATGAAGAAGGAAATGGGTGCCGGCGAAGGCGAAGTCGATATTGTGGCATGGCCCGGCTACATTGAACGCGGTGAAACCGACAAGGGCTATGATTGGGTAACCGATTTTGAAAAGGCCACAAGCTGCAAGGTAAATGTCAAGGCTGCAGCCACATCGGATGAAATGGTAACCCTGATGAACCAGGGCGGCTTCGACCTCGTCACTGCCTCGGGCGATGCTTCGCTGCGGCTTGTTGCCGGCAAGAAAGTACAACCCATCAATACCGATTTGATCCCCAACTGGAAAAACGTTGATGAGCGTTTGAAAAGTGCGGCCTGGAATACGGTGGATGGCGTTCATTACGGAACCCCCTATCAATGGGGTCCAAACGTGCTGGCCTACAACACCGATGTTTTCAAGGAGCCGCCAAAGAGCTGGTCGGTGGTGTTTGAGGAACAAAACCTGCCGGACGGCAAGTCCAACAAGGGCCGCATACAGGCCTATTATGGTGCCATCTATATTGCCGATGCTGCCGTTTATCTCATGAAGAAGAAGCCGGAACTCGGCATCAAGAACCCTTACGAATTGAACAAGGACCAATACGCAGCCGCCATCGACTTGCTCACCAAGCAGCGTGCCCTCGTCGGCCGCTATTGGGGCGATGCCATGGTGCAGGTCGACGACTTCAAGAATGAAGGCGTTGTCGCCTCCGCGTCCTGGCCATTCCAGGTGAACCTATTGCAGGCCGACAAGAAGCCGGTGGCTTCAACTGTTCCAGAAGAAGGTGCAACCGGCTGGTCTGACACCACCATGATGCATGCTGAAGCCAAGCATCCAAATTGCGCTTACCTGTGGATGAACCACTCGCTTGAGCCAAAGGTGCAAGGTGACGTGGCCGCGTGGTTCGGCTCGGTTCCGGCGGTTCCAGCCGCCTGCAAGGGCAATGCGCTCCTCACCGACACCGGCTGCGATACCAATGGCTTTGCCAACTTCGACAAGATCTGGTTCTGGCGCACGCCAATCGGCAAATGCGAAAACGAGGGCACTTGCGTGCCTTACTCGAAATGGGCCAAGGATTTCATCGCAGTACAAGGCAAGTAAAAGGAATTGGGGGCGGCTTCCAATGCCGCCCCCTCAGAAATCATGACATCTGCCGTAAGTTTTCAAAGCGTATCACGCCTGTTTGGTTCCGTGCGCGCCGTTGACAATGTGTCGCTCGATATTGCGCAGGGTGAATTCTTCGCCATGCTCGGTCCGTCAGGTTCAGGCAAAACAACTTGCTTGCGGCTGATAGCAGGCTTCGAGCAACCATCTTCCGGCAGCATCGCAATATTCGGCAAAGTCTCCGAAGGCCTGCCGCCCTACAAGCGTAACGTCAACACGGTGTTCCAGGACTACGCCCTATTCCCGCACATGACCGTTGGTGAAAACGTGAGTTACGGGCTGATGATCAAGGGCATGGCCCGCGCTGAGCGTGAAGTAAAAGCCGCCAATGCCCTCGAAATGGTGAAACTCAAAGGATATGGCGAGCGCCGGCCAAGCCAGCTTTCAGGCGGTCAGCGCCAGCGCGTGGCACTCGCCCGCGCCCTCGTCAATGAACCCAAAGTGCTGCTTCTTGATGAGCCCCTCGGTGCCCTCGATCTGAAGCTCCGCGAACAAATGCAGGAAGAGTTGAAGCAATTGCAAAAACAACTCGGCATCACCTTCGTTTTCGTCACCCACGACCAGGGCGAAGCACTGTCGATGGCAGACCGTGTCGCAATTTTCAATGAAGGCAAAATCGTGCAGGCCGGTCCACCAACTGAAATCTATGAGCGCCCCCGCACCCGTTTCACCGCCGATTTTGTCGGCTCCTCCAATGTGCTAAGCCCCGAATTTTCCTCCGCTCATGGCGGACCACGCCATTGGTGCAGCCTTCGCCCGGAAAAGATCAGTGTTTCGCAAAAAGGTGGAAAAATTGAAGCACGACACGGCAGCGCCAAGGGCCGGGTCACATCGGTAAACTATCAGGGTGCGGTCACCCGGGTGACGATCATGTCCGACGGCACCCGCCTTGTCGCCGCCGTTGCGGCAACCGACAGGCATTATGCCGAAGGTGAAATCGTCGATCTGGTTTGGGCAAAGGACAGCCTCGTGGCCATGGAGCGCGCCTGATGGCACTGGCGCTGCAAGGCTCCTTCACCAAACTGTCTGACCTGTTTTTCAAAAAACCGGGGCTGCTCACACTCGTCTTGCTCTTGCCGCCCGTACTTTGGATTGTCGTAGTTTACATAGGCTCTCTCATCGCCTTGCTGTTGCAGAGTTTCTATTCATTGGATGATTTTTCCGGTCTCATCATCCGCGAATTCACCCTCGTCACCTATGGTCATCTGTTTGACACTGCCAATCGCGAAATCATCCTGCGCACGGTCATCATGGCAAGCTGTGTCACGCTCGCCTGCGCCATCATTGCATTTCCCATAGCCTACTTCGCCGCCCGCTATGCCCGGGGCGCCACCAAGGCCCTGTTCTATCTCGCCGTAATGATGCCCTTGTGGTCGAGCTACCTTGTAAAAATCTATGCCTGGAAACTCATTCTCGCCAAGGAAGGCATTCTCTCGTGGTTTGCAGCAGAACTGCACGTCGCCTGGATAATTGACGCTCTCCTGTCTCTCCCTTCAATCGGCGGTCCTTCGCTGTCGATCAGCTATATCGGCACCTTCCTCGTCTTTGTTTACATCTGGCTGCCCTACATGATCCTGCCCGTGCAGGCCGCCCTCGAACGCGTGCCGAAGAATCTCATTGAAGCATCGGCCGATCTTGGTGCCAATCCCGGGCAATCTTTCCGCACCGTCATTTTTCCGCTTGCGTTGCCAGGCATTGTCGCAGGCTCCATCTTCACCTTCTCGCTCACCCTTGGCGATTACATCGTGCCGCAAATCGTCGGCAATTCGCGACTGATGATCGGCCAGGCGGTTTACACCCTGCAGGGAACAGCAGGCGACATTCCGCTTGCTGCCGCCTTTTCCGTGGTGCCCATGATCATCATGGGAATCTATCTTGCGGTGGCCAAGCGCATGGGGGCATTCGATGCGCTCTGATGGCTCTCCGCATGCGACGTGGCCACTCAAACTCGGCGCCACCGCGGGCTTGCTGTTCCTGCATGTGCCGCTGGCACTGATCATCCTCTATGCTTTCACCACTGAAGAAAAGAGCTACCAGTTCCCGCCGCCGGGCTACACGACCCAGTGGTTTGCTACCGCATGGTTTGACCGGCCCGACATTTGGCCACCGCTGATCCTGTCGTTGAAGGTTGCCCTCATCGCCACAATTCTGGCGCTGATCTTTGGCACCTGTGCCGCAGCTGCCCTGTCGCGCGCCAAATTCTATGGCCGCAATTCCCTGTCCCTGCTTTTCATTCTGCCCATTGCACTCCCCGGCATCATCACCGGCATAGCACTGCGCTCGGCCTTTGATATCATGAACATCCCCTTTTCCACCTGGACAATCGTTTTGGGCCATACAACGTTTTGCATGGTGGTGGTCTACAACAATGTGCTGGCGCGTTTCCGCCGCACCTCCGGCAGCATGATCGAGGCCTCAATGGACTTGGGAGCTGATGGCTTTCAGACCTTCCGCCATGTGGTGCTGCCGCAAATCGCCTCGGCCCTGCT
>JANMPF010000387.1:0-5540 GCA_031369725.1 Rhodobiaceae bacterium
AGAGTTGAAATAATGATGATGATTTGCATGTTCGAAATGCGCACGATGAATTCACCGCTGGCGCCGGTGCGATGCATGATTTCAAAACCGCCATCAATTACGGGGTGAATTGGCTTTGGCCGGCCCTCCTGTGCCACACGCACAAATTCCTGCAACACAATGGACATGCCAATGGCCGAAATGAGTGGCGCCAAACGAAACGACCCGCGCAGTGGTTTGTATGCCAGGCGCTCAATGGACCAGTTATAGGCAGCGGCAATGATCATGGCGATGACAACGATAAGAGCCAGCGCCAGAATGAGCATGAAAGCGCCGGTGCCACCCGTCACGCCAAATGCCAAAATGACAATGAAGGTCACAATACTGCCCACCATGAATACGTCGCCATGGGCAAAATTGATCATGCCGATGATTCCGTAAACCATCGTATAGCCGATGGCGATGAGGCCGTAGATTGAACCGAGAGTAACGCCGTTAATGAGCTGCTGGAGAAAATACTCCATACGCGGCCCCCCTTTAATTTTATCCATGTTCGCAGCGCATAAGGTGGCTGCGTTTTCACTGTTGCTATTAAAGGCTTCCAATTTTGAATACAAGCCACAATTAAAATTTGAGCTACAGTTCGAATAAGCGAGGGCCGGATTTGGAAGAAAAGATCGCAACTCCACCTGACTTGATAACAGCTCATTTTCCGGCAGGAACCAATTTGTCGCATGTCATTTTTTTCGGCAGGAATTGGTTCACGGCGAAAAAATTGGTGCATGGCGATATAGGGCTTGACCCTATATCAATTGGATATATATGATAGACCTATATCGATTTGCTATATATCGGATTGCTATAAACATGAATGTGCGAACTCTTTGTCTGGGGATTCTTTCCCTGCAGGAAGCTTCTGGTTATGAGATCAAGAAGGACGTTGAAGACGGCCTTTTTAGCCATTTCATTGATGCCAGTTACGGCTCGATTTACCCAGCGCTCACCCAGTTGGCGGCGGAAGGGCTGGTGACCGTTCGCGCCGAAGAGCAAACCGGAAAACCAGATAAAAAAGTCTATGCGATAACGGCAGCTGGCAAGAATGCCCTGGCGAAGGCAATTTCTGTCACCCCTGCCAAAGACAAATATAAATCAGAATTCCTGTTTCAGATGTTGCTTCAGGATTTTCTATCCCCAGATGTGATGCTCGTGGCCATACAAAAGCAGTTGGATGACCTGAATGAGGATTTGGGCCACATCGCAACGTGCGGCCGTGAGCAAGAGGGCGGCATGGGTGCGCAATTTGTAGCTGAATATGGACATGCAGTGCTGACAGCTGGTGTCAAATGCCTGGAATATAAGAAGGCGGAGCTTCTGCAACAAATGGCTGCACAGGCTGCTGAATGATTTTGGAGAACACCTCGAATGCGTAAATCCTATCTTTGGGCCGGTGCGATTACTTTGGGATTGGGACTTTGGATGTCGTCACCCCACTGGCTGCCAAAACTCACAGGTGCCCCTAGGGCTGAAGAGGCAAGTGTTGCTGCATCTGCGGCTACCCCCGTTGAGAAGCTCTTCAAGGTTCGGGTGAAAACCTTCACTGCAATTCCACGCGTGGCATTTGTTACAGCCAATGGCGTGACCGCTGCTTCCAAACGGGTGGATGTGCGGGCGCGCACCATTGGCACAATTTTGGAATCAAATTTTGTGCAGGGCCAAAGCGTGAAGACAGGTGATGTTCTATGCAAGCTCGATACGGCAAGTCGCGTATCGGCACTTGATCAGGCCAAAGCCTCACTCACCAGTGCCCAGCGGGATTATGAGGCCACCCAGCAATTGGTCAAAAAAAATTATGCCACACAATCAAAATTGATGGCGGACAAGGCGCGGCTGGATGCAGCACAGGCTGCGGTGGCAAACCTTGAAACCGATTGGGGTTATCTGGAAATCAAAGCCCCGGTTGATGGCGTGTTGATTGAAAAGCCGGCAGAAGCGGGAAGCCTTCTCGACAAGAATGGGCTCTGTGCGACCATCAGCAAGCTTGATCCGCTATTGGTGGCCGTTCAAATCAGCGAAACCTACATTCCCTATGTTGTTGAGGGCATGACAGCCAAGGCGAAATTGGCAACGGGCGAAGATGTCGTAGGCAAGGTCCGCTTCATTTCAAAAACCGCGGAACTTGCAACCCGCACCTTCCGCGTTGAGCTTGAAGTGGCCAACCCGGGTGAGCGCATGCGTGAAGGTGTGACCACGGAACTTTCCGTTGGCCTGCCGCCACAGCTTGCGCAGAAGCTGCCAGGTTCGGTCTTAATCCTCAATGATGTGGGAAAATTTGGCGCACGCGTGTTGAACGATGCCGACAACACCTCCAAGTTTGTGGCTGTTGATGTGATTGCCCAGGACCAGGACGGCATTTGGGTTACTGGCCTGCCTGACAAGGTAACACTGGTGACCATCGGCCAAGACTATGTCCGGGATGGAGAAAAAGTTGAACCCGTTGTTGAGACGGCGGAGGTAACCCAATGACAGGTTGGCTTGATTCAATACTCAGGCGTCCACGCGCGGTTCTTTCTGCCATGCTTGTGCTGGTGGTGGCAGGTTTGCTGTCCTACATCAATATTCCAAAGGAGAGTAATCCCAACATTACGATTCCGACCTTCTTTGTTTCCACCAATGTGCCCGGCATTTCCCCGCAGGATGCCGAGCGGCTTTTGGTGAAACCCATTGAAGTGAAGCTGCGCGGCCTTGAAGGCCTGAAACAGATTACCGCCTATTCAACGGAAGGCCGTGGCGGGCTCATTGTTGAGTTTGAAACAGACGTAAACATTGAAAAAGCCTCACGCGATGTGCGCCAAAAGGTCGATGAGGCAAAGCCAGATCTTCCAACTGACGCAACAACACCTGCTGTTTCCGAAATCAATTTGAGTTTGCAGCCCACAATTCTGGTGGCCGTATCAGGCGATGTGCCCGAACGCACGTTGGAAGCCCGTGCCAAGGACCTGCAGGATGCCCTGCAGCGCATTCCAACGGTTCTGTCGGCAGACTTGCAGGGCAAGCGCGATGAAGTTCTGGAAGTTATCGTCAACAAGCAAAAACTTGAGTCCTATGGCCTTGGACCAGCGGATATATACAACATAGTATCACGCAATAACCTGCTGGTCGCTGCGGGTTCTTCGGAAGGCACCACAGGCCGCTTTACGGTAAAGGTGCCGGGGCTCATCCAGTCGCCGCAGGACATGCTTGATCTGCCAGTGAAGAGCTTTCAAGGCACGGTTGTCACCTTGAAGGAGGTGGCCGAAGTGCGCCGCTCTTTCCAGGACCAAACCCAATACGCGCTATACAATGGCCGCCCGGCAATCACGATCAATGTGGTAAAACGGCAAGGCACGAATATCATTGAAACAAACGCGGAAGTGAAGCGCGTGGCTGCGGAGCTGCTGAAGACCTGGCCAACCGCCATGCATGTGGATTATGCCCTCGACCAATCCAACACCATCAAGGACGTGCTGCAATCACTGCAGGACGGCGTTATTCTGGCAATTCTCCTGGTGATGGTGCTGGTTGTTGCCGCACTTGGCGTGCGCTCGGGAATCCTTGTTGGCATTTCGATCCCCACGTCGTTCCTCATCGGCTTCTTCATCATTTCCATGATGGGTTACACGCTGAACATCATGATCATGTTCGGCCTCATTCTTTCTGTGGGTATTCTGGTGGATGGTGCCATTGTGCTGTCGGAATATGCTGACCGGAAAATGGCGGAAGGCGTGGTGCCGAAGGAGGCCTATATCGCTGCTGCCAAGCGCATGTTCTGGCCGATCGTTTCCTCCATGGCCACAACGATAGCGGCGTTTGTTCCGCTGCTGTTTGCACCTGGAATTGCGGGCAAGTTCATGAGTTACCTGCCTGTCACGGTTATCATCGTGCTCTCGGCTTCCCTGCTCACCGCCATGGTGTTTGTGCCAGCGGTTGGTTTCTTCATTGGCAAGACCGACAAGGAAACCATGGAGCAGTTTGGCCATTTTGCTGATGACGAGCATGCCGATTTCCGAAAAATGAAGGGCCTCACGGGTCTTTATCTGCGCTTTATAGAGCGCATCATTCGCCACCCGCTGTTGGTGGGTGCTGCCGTGCTCACTCTTATGGGCAGCATTGTCACCATCTATGCAACCCACCCCACGGGCGTTGAATTCTTTGTGGATACCGAGCCTGAGCAAGTTAACGTTTACGTGCGCGCCCGGGGCAATCTTGGTATTGCACAGCAACTGGCTCTGACGCGTGAAGTGGAGGCTCGCGTTGTGAAGGTTGATGGCATCAAAACATATGCAACAGCCGCAGGCAAAGCCTCAAACGGGGGTGCTTTTGGCAACCAGGACGTGCCAGCAGATGTGATCGGCACAATCCAGCTTGAGTTGCGTCCGGTTGGCCAACGCAAATCATGGAAAAAGCTCAACAAGGAATTGGACGCGGTTGTGGCAGACATGCCCGGCATCTATGTGGAAGTGCGCCCCCTCGAGGGTGGCCCGCAGTCGGGCAAGGATATTCGCCTGCAGATCACGTCGATTGACCGGGATGCGGCATTTGCTGCGGCCCGCAAGATTGAAGATCACATGGTCAACGGGATGAAAGGAATTGTCGATATAGATGATGACCTGCCATTGCCGGGTTATGAATGGACGCTGACGGTGGACCGTGAAAAGGCGGGCCGTTTTGGAGCTGATATCGCATCAGCCGGGACACTGGTGCAACTTGCCACAACAGGGGCGAAGGTTGGTTCCTACCGCCCTGACGACAGCAAGGATGAAATCGATATTCGTGTGCGCCTGCCGGAAGGCGAGCGCTCAATCACTGCCGTAAGCGACATCAAACTCACCACTTCGGCAGGTCAGGTTCCCATGTCCAACTTCCTGAAGTCGGATGTTGAGCCCTTGGTGAATGTGCTTTACCGGCTGGATGGTGTTCCATCCGTGTTTGTAAAGGGAAATGTCGCCACCGGCTTTTTTGCCAACGAGAAAATTCAGGAACTCAACACATGGATCGGCCAGCAAAACTGGCCGGAAGAAGTGAAATTCAAGTTCCGCGGCAATGACGAGGACCAGAACAAGTTTGGCAACTTCCTTGTCAAGGCGATGATTGCTTCAGTCTTCATGATATTCATGATTTTGATTGTGCAATATAACAGCTTCTACCATGTGATGATCACGCTCTCGACGGTGATCATGTCTACCGTTGGCGTGATGCTGGGCATGTTGGTAACCGGCCAGTATTTTTCGATGATCATGACGGGTACCGGTGTCATCGCACTCATCGGCGTTGTGGTGAGCCATTCGATTGTGTTGATTGACACGTTCCACCGTTTGCGTGATGCGGGCCAAAACGGCATCGAAGCGGCCATCCGCACCTGTTCCCAGCGTATGCGACCCGTGCTGCTCACATCGATCACGGCCATGCTTGGCCTGTTGCCGCTGGTGTTTGAACTCAACGTGAACCTGTTCACGCGCCACATCGTGATTGGCAGTGTGACCAGTGCGTGGTGGGTGCATTTGTCAACGGCAATGGTGTTTGGC
>JANMPF010000527.1:0-2203 GCA_031369725.1 Rhodobiaceae bacterium
GATGGTGAGGTTGGTTTCCGCTAAATGGCAAAACTGCGCGTCCTCATTCTTGGCACTGGCGGCATGGCAACCCAGCATGTGATCTTGCTGCGCCAAGACTCCCGCGTTGAAATCACCGGTGCCGCCGATGTTGATTTGGGCCGCGCCAAGGCTTTTGCCGAAACCCATGGCATTCAAAATGCCTTTGGAACATTGGATGATGCCATTGCCTGGGGCAAGTTCGATGCCGCCATGAACGTAACGCCCGATAGCGTGCATTACCCCACCACCATGAAGCTGCTGGCAGCAGAAAAGCACGTGTTGTGCGAAAAGCCGTTGGCCGAGAATTTCAAGCGCGCCGACGACATGGCAGCCACAGCCGACAGGGCGGGCCTCATCAACATGGTGAACCTGAGCTACCGCAACGTGCCCGCCATCATGGAAGCCCGCCGCCGCATCACTGCTGGCGAAATCGGCGAGGTGCGCCATGTGGAGGCGAGTTACCGCCAAAGCTGGCTCGTTGGCAACCAGTGGGGCGATTGGAAAACCGACCCTAAATGGCTGTGGCGATTGTCGGAAAAGCACGGCTCCAACGGCGTGCTTGGCGATGTTGGCATTCACATATTGGATTTTGCCGCCGTGGCCGTCGACATGATGCCTGTATCAGTGCAGGCCCGGCTCAAGACCTTTCACAAGGCCCCCGGCGACAAGATCGGCGAATACCCGCTTGATGCCAATGACAGCGCCACAATGACTGTCGAATTTTCCAATGGTGCCCTGGGGATAATCCACGCCAGCCGCTTCATGACCGGCTATGCCAACGACATGAAGCTTGCAGTGTTTGGAACCCTTGGTGCAGTCGAGCTGCACCATGCGCTCGATTCAACCAGCCTGCGCATGTGTTCTGGTGCCGATGTGCACACCCAAGCCTGGCGGCAGGTTGTTTCAGCCCCGGTTGAAAGCAATCACCGCCGCTTTGTGAGCGCCGTAATTGCCCAAAAATCATGCGAGCCATCTTTCCGGCGCGGGGCAGATTTGCAAAAGGTCCTCGATCTCTGTCAAACCATAGAAGCCAGTGGCGGAGCACGCGTCACTTAGGCTATTGCCCGAGGCCATGACGAATTTCAAATCACCCCGCGCTGCCATCATGCTGGTCTTTGCAGCCTTTGGTGCAAGCGTTGGCTGCTGGGCTGGTGCCATTCCCCATGTTTTGGCAACCGCCGGTATTGACAGCTACCAACTTGGCCTTGGCCTCACCGCATCGACCATTGCCACGGTGACCGCCATGGCTCTGGGCGGCTCCATTGGCAAACACTTTTCAAATCGTGCCGTGCTGCTGGCGGAAATTCCCCTGTTGGCGTTGCTTACCGTGACTTTGCTGACAGCCACGTCACCCATCGTGTTCTTCGTAAGCCTCGTGGGCTTTGGTGCGATTTTGGGCTTCATGGATTTATTCATGAATGCTGAAGCCAGCGCCATTGAACACGATGTGGGCCACCCCATTTTCACGGCCTTCCACGGCTGCGTCTCCATCAGCATTGCCGTGCTTGCCATTGCTTCAAGCTTTGTCACCACAACGCTCGGGCCCCTTGCCACCAGCCTGCTTGCTGTTGCAAGCCTCGGGCTTGCCTGGATCATGGTTTATAATTCTGTGCCACCCCGCAAGGCGGCAATTGAGAAGGCCCATGGATTGAGCCTTTTGACATCGCGCCTGCCCTTGATCATTATTGGTTTGGCCGTCGGCCTGTCAGTAGCAGCCGAAACCTCAGCGCTTTTCTGGTCTGCCAAACTCTTGAATGAACAGGCCCCGTCGCTTGCCGCCATTGCTGGCCTCGGTGCGGCATTCTATGGCGGCTGCAATGCCGTGGTGCGATTTATGGGTGATGGGCTGCGTGGCCGATTTGGTGACATCCCGGTGATGCTCGCCTCACTGCTTATCGCCATGCTGGGCTTTGCAATGCTTGGTCTCTCAACCTCATTCACATTGAGTGTTGTGGCTTTTGCCGGTGTTGGCTTCGGCCTTGCCATTACCTGTCCTTGCCTGTTCAACATGGCAGCAGCCCAGGTGCCGGCAAACCGCGCCGCAGCCCTCAGTTTCATTTCCTCCATCGCCGGTGCACCGCGGATATTGGCACCATGGATATTCGGCTGGGCGGCCACCAGCCATTCCACCAGCTTTGCCTTTGGCCTGTGTGGTGCCGTATTGGCAGTGGCAGTCGGCCTG
>JANMPF010000404.1:0-3205 GCA_031369725.1 Rhodobiaceae bacterium
TGGCGTTCATTGCGCAAAATGAAAGTGGCAACAACGTGGGCGCAAGTGTGGAACCGTGAAAAAATCCTGCGCACCTTGGGCGCCAACACCGACATCATGATCCGCACCCTCTGTCTCGTTTTTGCTTTCGCGTGGTTCATCTCAAGGGGAGCCCGTGCTGGTGACGTGATCATCGCCGCCAACGCCATACTTTTGAACTTCTTTGAAGTGGCAGCTTACCTCATTGATGGTTTTGCCTATGCCTCAGAAGCTCTTGTGGGCCAGGCAGTAGGGGCCAAAAGCCAGCCGCGGTTCAATCAGGCCATCAGGCTTACGTCGCTGTGGGCGCTGGTTGTAGGCACAGCTTGCAGCCTCATCATCTGGTTCACGGGGCCTTGGCTCATTGATCTTATGACCGTGAACCCGGCCGTTCGTGAAACCGCAAGGCTCTACCTGTTTTTGGCCAGCCTCACACCTTTGCTGGGTACCATATGCTTTCAAATCGATGGCATATTTACAGGCGCCATGGCCACCCGCGAGATGCGCAATATGATGATCCTTTCCCTCGGAATTTATCTGGCATCCTGGTGGTTCCTCGAGCGGAATTTTGGCAATTATGGATTATGGGCCGCACTCTGCGTGTTCTTCGTGGCACGTGGCCTGACGTTTGCGGCAAGAATGCCCGCCTTGGCCAGAGGCGCTTTTGCATAACTGGTGATTATCTGGTAATCGCTCCGCTGAGCGCACAAAAGCATCAACATTCGGGGACCACATGTTCGAGGAATTCAAGAATTTTGCATTTAAAGGCAACGCCTTCGATCTCGCAATCGGTGTGATCATGGGCGGTGCATTTGGCAAGATTGTTTCATCTCTCGTTGATGACATCATCATGCCAATCATTGGCCTCGCAACTGGCGGCATCGATTTTACAAACAAGTTTTTCCAGCTGGCGGGCGAGGCTGGGGCAGTCACCCTTGATAAAGCCAGGGAAGCCGGGGCAACTCTGGCTTATGGCAGCTTCATTACCATTTTGATCAATTTTCTCATCCTCGCCTTCATTCTTCTCCAGTTGGTGAAGTTCTCCAACCGCCTGAAAAAGGCCGAACCGCCAACCCCGCCGCCGGCCGCTACCACCACCGAAGTTTTGCTCAAGGAAATCCGTGATGCCTTGACCAGCTCAAAGGCTCCGGTCGCCGCAAAAAAGCAGAGATAAGCTCATCTGCGAGACACCCATGCGGCCCGAATGCCGACATTTGAGCCGTATTCCATGTTTTCTCAACCGTAGGAATTTTTTATAATAGTATGATTTTAAGCCTTGACACCGTACGGTCAATCGGCTATAAACGGCTATTCTCCAAAATTGTAAGTCGAGCATGTGAGCGCAAGTGACCTGCCATTGAAGATTTCCTCCACGTAGATTTAGAGTCCGGCCCTTAAGATGGAGGCGGACGATGAAGAGGAAGCGGTTCACGGAAGAGCAGATCATCGGGATTCTGCGGGAACAGGAGGCGGGGGCCAAGACTGCTGACCTGGCCAGGAAGTATGGTCTGTCGGAAGCCACGCTGTACAACTGGAAAGCCAAGTTCGGCGGCATGGATGTGTCCGACGCCAAGAAGCTGCGGGCTCTGGAGGATGAGAATGGCAAGCTGAAGCGCCTGCTTGCTGATGCCATGCTGGATGCCTCGGCTCTGCGGGAACTTCTGGCAAAAAAATGGTAAGGCCCGCCGCCAAGCGCGAGGCTGTCGCCTGTCTGAAGGAACAGTTTCAGATGAGCGAGCGCCGGGCCTGTGAAGTGATTGCCGCCGACCGCAAGATGGTTCGTTACCAATCACGTCGCCCACCTGAGACCGAACTGCGGGCCAGAATGCGGGAGCTTGCCAATGAGCGGCGAAGGTTTGGCTACCGCCGCCTGTTCATCATGCTGCGGCGGGAGGGTGAGCCATCTGGCATTACCCGCATCTACCGGCTTTACCGGGAAGAAGGCTTGGGTGTACGCAGACGCAAGGCCAGGCGAAGGGCCATTGGTGTCCGGGCTCCCATTCTTGTCGAAGCAAGACCCAATGCCAGGTGGTCCCTGGACTTTGTACATGACCAGATGGCCAACGGCCGGAGGTTCCGGGTTTTGAACATCACCGATGACGTCACCCATGAATGCCTGGGCGCCATTCCCGACACGTCGATCTCGGGTCACAGGGTAACGCGGGAGCTGTCAGCCATCATCGCAACGAGGGGAAAGCCCGGAATGATTGTTTCAGACAACGGTACAGAACTCACGTCCCACGCGATCTTCGCATGGGCCAAGGACTACAGGATTGACTGGCACTATATTGCTCCCGGCAGGCCCATGCAAAACGGCTATGTCGAAAGTTTCAATGGCAAGATGCGCGATGAACTCCTGAATGAGACCCTGTTCTTCAATCTCGACCAGGCCAGGAAAGTCATTGCCGCATGGGTCGAAGACTACAACATCACACGGCCACACTCGGCCCTGGCTTATCAAACACCGGCAGCTTTCGCTGCCAAACTCACCGCAACATGCCTGCACGCTGCGCTCACTGACGGCTCCGCGCTCCGGCCTGTTGCTCAACCTGCCCAAACGGGCTTACAACTGCCGAAGGCTCTAAAAGCTGCTGGATGAAACTTCCATGGCAGGTCAGATCCAGTTCGTATTTCAATTTCGTCGTCCTTGTTGTTGTGGCTGTCACGTCTCCTCTTTGGAGCCATGAACCGAGTTGTACTAAGCCCCGATAGGCTCAGCGTCCCAACAGTACGTCTGTTGTCGTGCTTCATAAATGGGTTGAGGTCTCGACTTTTTTTGACACCAAGCGATAGTTAAGATCAGCTCGTTTCGCAGACTGGCACTGTGACTGTTAAAACGGAGATATAACATTAAAAACAAACGCTTGACTCCATTGCGGAGCATCAAATCAACCTGAAATAACCCAATGCGATCCGATTGGAGTCTAACGCAGGCAAACCAGATTGATCGATGGACGACCGCAAAAACAATCGCAAAAACAATAATGTCGGAATGCCGCAGTGTGACTAGCTGCAGGTGGTGGAATGTGAGAGTTTTCTCCCTGGTCGGAAAAAACCATATCAGCGCCAGACCGTAACAATTGAGGACTGCCATGCAACAAGTTCGATCTCAATTACTCCGCCACCAGGCATCGCAGCGGCAACGGGTGTTACTGCGGGTGCAAGCAAGGCCACCGCAACGAATGTC
>JANMPF010000026.1:0-7244 GCA_031369725.1 Rhodobiaceae bacterium
CCGCCGGAAAGTTCAGCCGGATAAAGCGCGCCCACTTCCGCCCCGAGACCCACCTGGGCGAGCTTGTCCATGGCAATGTCGCGGGCTTTGTTCCTCGCCATGTTGCGGCCCTGGATCAAACCAAAGGCAACGTTCTCCCAAACAGGCAGGGAGTCAAATAACGCGCCACCCTGGAACAGCATGCCGAATTTTGAAAGAAATTCGTCCCGCGCCGAGCCCTTGAGACCCACCACGTCTTCGCCAGCAATTCTGATTGAGCCGGAATCCGCATGTAGAATTCCCAGAATGCATTTCAGCATGACTGACTTGCCGGTGCCAGAACCGCCGATCACCACCAGCGACTGGCCTTTCGGCACGGAAACATTGATGCCGTTCAGCACATGTTTTGGGCCAAAACCCTTGCGAACGTCATGTAAAACAATGTGACCTTCAGCCATGCATCACTCCGAGAACAGCAATGAAGTGAGCGCGAAATTGGCGGCAAGTATGAGTATGGCGGCAGAGACAACTGCGTTCGTGGTGGCACGCCCCACACCCTGCGCACCGCCCTTGGAGTTGAAGCCGTGATAACACCCCATGATGGCGATGATGAAACCGAAGACGGCAGCCTTGATGAGGCCGGACGTCACATCATCGGTATGCAGGAAATCGGCCGTGTTTTTGATGTATGCGTATGAGTTGAACCCAAGCGAGCGGGTGCCCACGATATAGCCACCCATGATGCCAATGGTATCACCAATGGCCACAAGAATTGGCAAGGTGACAACAGCTGCCACAAGGCGTGGTCCAACCAGATATTTGAACGGGTTGGTTGAAAGGGTGACAAGCGCGTCAATCTGTTCGGTCACCCGCATGGTGCCAAGTTCTGCGGCAACCGATGCACCAACCCGCCCCGCCACCATGAGGCCGGCGAGAACCGGCCCAAGTTCGCGCGTAATACCCAGTGCCACGATGGAAGCTACCAGGCCTTCCGCATTAAAACGCGATGAGCCCAAATAGATTTGCAATGCCAATGCGCCGCCGGTGAAGAATGCGGTAAGGCCAACTACCGGCAGTGAGTTATATCCGATGCGCCACATCTGCTCCAGAATTTGGCGGCCATAGTATGTGGGTGACAGGCCCTGCAGGAGAGCCTCTTTGATAAACAGGACAACGCGGCCAATTTCTGCCAGCAAGGCGAGCACTGCGCGACCAATGGGTTGGAATGGGTTCAAGCCGAAGTTTCCGAATCAATTTCCGAGTAGAGTCTGGCATATCGGCTGCCCAAACGGGTGAGCAATTCATAAGAAATTGTGCCAGCCCAGCTTGCGGCCTCATCGATCAGGATATTTGGCCCCAGAATTTCGGCAAGGTCGCCGCGCTTGACCGGGATTGCAAGGTCAGTCACATCAATGGCCATCATGTCCATCGAAATGCGACCAATGATGGGGCAACGTTTGCCGCCCAAAAAAACTTGTGGCGGCGTATTGCTGTTGCCGGAACTCAAAGCCCGTGGAACACCATCCTTATAGCCTGCCCCCAAAACGGCGACCCTGACGTGGCGTGGTGCTGTCCACGTGGCGCTATAGCCGACGGTTTCGCCCGCGGCCACATCACGGGTTTGCAGGATCGTGCCTTCCAGAAGGGCCACCGCGTGCATGGGATTTGGCAGGGCAGGGGTTGGGTTGCCGCCATAAATGGCAATGCCCGGACGCACCAGATCATGGGCATAGTCCGGGCCCAGGAAGATGCCGGCCGAATTGGCAAGGCTCGCCGGAACTCCGGGGAGCAAGGCGCGAACCGCCTTGAAGGCGTTGCACTGCTTGGCGTTGAGCCCATGGCGTGGTTCGTCAGCACAGGCGAGGTGGCTCATCAGCAGGCTCACGTGTATGCTGTTCATGGTTTCTGTTTCATGCACCAGCGCCGCATACTCAGCCATGGCGAAACCCAGCCGGTTGATGCCCGTATCCACATGAATTGCACAAGCGAGGTGGCGTCCGTAAACCCGCCCGAAAGCTGCCCATTCCCGCGCTTCTTCAATTGAAATCAAGGCCGGCAATAAATTGTGTTGGGCATAGAATTCAGCCTGTCCCGGAAAAAGTCCGTCGAGCACATAAATCGTGGCTTCTGGCAAAACCTGCCGAAGCTCTTCACCCTCCTTGGGGCGGGCCACAAAAAAACTGCGGCAGCCTGCTTCCCACAGGGCGCGCCCCACCGGCTCAACCCCCAGACCGTAAGCATTGCCTTTGACCGCCGCACCGCATTCAGCGGGTCCTGCGTGGGCTTTGAGATAACGCCAATTCTTTTGAATGGCACTGAGGTCAATGGAAAGCACGGCTCCGGCCAAATCTTTCGGCGTGTGGTCAAGAGACTGGTTCATGGTGCCAGCGCTTTAAGGCGTTTGAGACCAAGGCGCAAGATTCAGCGCAGAAAAATGGTTACCCGTTCAATGCCGTCATGGATGACGCCCGATAGCGGTCGCCAGCTGCCGCGCCGCGTGGAATGGCGTTGGAAAGCTTCTCAAGTTCAGCGCTGCTGAGTTTTACCTCAACCGCCTTCACATTCTCTTCCAGATAGGTGCGGTGCTTGGTGCCGGGAATGGGCGCCACGTCGTCGCCTTGTGCCAACACCCAAGCGAGCGCCACCTGGCCCGGCCTGATGCCTTTGTCGGTTGCCAGCGATTCAATCGCACTGAGCAATCCCAAATTCTGTTCAAAGTTTTCGCCTTGAAATCGCGGGCTCATGCGGCGGTAATCCTTGGCCTCAAAATCATCTGCCGATTTGAATCGCCCCGTCAGGAAGCCGCGTCCCAGCGGGCTGTAGGGAACCAGGCCAATGCCGAGCCTGCGGATGGTCGGAAGGATTTCTTCCTCAATGTCACGGCTCCACAAGGAGTATTCCGTTTGCAATGCAGTGATCGGGTGAACCTTGTGCGCCCGCTCGATGGTTGCGGGTGCTGCTTCCGAAAGGCCGAGATAACGAACCTTGCCAAGCTTTACCAGCTCCGCCATCGCACCAACTGTATCTTCAATCGGCGTATTGGGGTCAACGCGGTGTTGGTAATAAAGGTCAATGACATCAACTCCCAGCCGCTTCAGGCTGTCATCGCAGCTCTTGCGCACGTAGTCCGGTTTGCCATTCACACCAAGGAACGCACCGTCACTGCCGCGCATGTTGCCAAATTTTGTGGCAACAACAACCCTGTCACGCTTGCCTTTTATGGCTTTGCCAATGAGTTCCTCGTTTGTGCCGACGCCATACATATCTGCGGTATCCAGAAAATTCACGCCAAGTTCGAGGGCACGGTGGATCGTGGCGATGGATTCCGTGTCATCACGCCCGGCATAGAATTCCGACATGCCCATGCAGCCCAAACCGACCGCTGAAACACTCAAGGTTCCAAGTTTTCGCTGTTGCATGGCTTTTAAAACTCCTGATGGGTGATTGGAACGGGGCTAATATGGGTTTGCGGGCCGAGCGCCACAAGGCAAAAATATCCTCTTTTGCCAGAATTGGATTCTGTGGTAGTTAGCTTGTAGGCCCGCGGGGGAACCAGAACAATTCGCGCGGCAAAAAGAGATAAATAAAGCAAACAAGGACGATTAAACATGAGTGACGTTGCTGAGCGGGTAAAGAAGATTGTTGTCGAGCACCTTGGTGTGGACGGCGAAAAAGTGAAAACTGAGGCGAGTTTTATCGATGACCTCGGTGCCGACAGCCTCGACACGGTTGAACTCGTCATGGCTTTTGAAGAAGAGTTCGCCATCGAAATTCCCGACGACGCCGCCGAAACAATTCAAACTGTTGGCGACGCGATAAAGTTCATTGAATCAGCCAAAGCCTGAGGGTTTTGTGTCTGGCTAATTGCGACGCGGGGGCAGGGTTCGAAGAAATCCTCAGCCTCCGCGTTTTCATGTGAGAGAGGCCTTCATGCGTCGAGTCGTTGTCACTGGACTGGGGATCGTGTCCCCGCTTGCTACAGGCATTGAAGAGACGTGGGTTAGGCTCTTGGCAGGTGAATCGGGTGCCGGCCCCATCACCAAATTTGATGCATCCGACTTGCCTTGCCGTATTGCCTTCGAAGTAAAGCGCGGCGATGGTACCCATGGCACGTTAAACGCCGATAGCTGGCTTGATCATAAGGACCAGCGCCGCAACGATGAGTTCATTCAATTTGCCTTGATCGCCGCCCAGCAGGCGCTGAAGGATTCTGGTTATGAAATCAAAACACCCGACCAGCAGCATCGCACTGGTGTTCTGGTGGGTGCGGGCATCGGCGGTCTTCCCAGCATTGAGGAAACCACACTCCTGTTGCGCGATAAGGGCCCGCGCAAAATCAGCCCATTCTTCATTCCCGGCTCGTTGATCAATCTGGCGTCGGGCCAAATCTCGATCGCCCACGGTCTGAAAGGGCCAAACCATGCAGTGGTAACCGCCTGTTCATCCGGCACCCACGCCATTGGTGATGCGGCACGCCTGATAGCACTCGACGATGCCGATGTAATGTTTGCCGGCGGCGCTGAATCCTGCATCTGCCGTTTGGGCATTGCGGGCTTTGCTGCCTGCAAAGCGCTTTCAACCGCCTTCAATGACACGCCAAGCAAAGGCTCAAGGCCTTACGACAGGGATCGCGATGGTTTCGTCATGGGCGAAGGTGCCGGCATTCTCATTCTTGAGGAATTGCAGCATGCCAAGGCACGCGGCGCCAGGATTTACGCTGAAATCATCGGCTACGGCATGTCAGGTGATGCCTACCACATTACATCTCCACCCGAAGATGGCGATGGCGCATTCCGCTGCATGGCCGCGGCTTTGAAGCGGGCAGGCATTCCAACAGGTGAAATCGATTACATTAACGCCCACGGCACCTCGACACCCGTTGGCGATGAAATCGAGCTCCGCGCCGTGGAGCGTTTTATGGGCGGCAAGGTTGAGAATCTGTCACTGTCGTCCACCAAATCCTCCATCGGGCATCTGCTGGGCGCTGCGGGTGCTGTCGAAGCCATCTTCTCAATTCTCGCAATTCGTGACAATGTGTGCCCGCCAACCATCAATTTGGACAATCCATCAGTGGCAACGAACATTGATCTCGTGCCAAAAATTGCAAGAAAAAAGCCGATCAACACAGTTCTGTCGAATTCTTTTGGTTTTGGTGGTACAAACGCATCGTTGGTGATGCGCCGTTATGCAGATTGAGTTGAGTATGAGGAGGCCGGGCATTGGAACCAGTAAGGGTACCGAAACCTAAATTAGCCAAGCTGCGCAGGTCGGCATTTTCGCGTGTGCTGGTGTCGCTGTTTGTCCTCGCAATGCTGACAGGCGTCACAGGTGCAGCCCTTGCTTTCCTTGGCTACACAGAATTTACCGCAGAAGGCCCGCTTGCGGCCAAAACAGTTTACGTTGTCAACCCAGGCATGAAGCGCGCCGAAGTGGGTGCGGCTTTGCAGGATGCAGGCATTGTCAGCAGTGCCAGTGTTTTCACCGCAGCAGCCTATGTGAATGGTTTGCGCGGCGGCCACCTCAAGGCAGGTGAGTATGAATTTCCTGAACATGCCAGCATTGATGAAGTATTGGGCATTATCACCAGCGGCAAAACCATTGCCTATAAAATTACCGTGCCAGAG
The DNA here is from genome assembly GCA_031369725.1 of Rhodobiaceae bacterium. Taxonomy (GTDB): domain Bacteria; phylum Pseudomonadota; class Alphaproteobacteria; order Rhizobiales; family Aestuariivirgaceae; genus Aestuariivirga. The sequence continues at coordinate 5,604 of JANMPF010000026.1, forward strand.
GGCTGGACCAGCGAAATGGCAGTGGCCCGGGTAACCGAAAATGACGTGCTGACGGGTGATATTACAACAAAGCCCGCCGAAGGCGCTATTTTGCCAGATACCTACGTGTTTCGCCGCGGTCTCACCCGCCAGAAAATGCTCGACGATATGCAAGCCGCACAAGCCAAGCTGCTTGATACATTGTGGAATGCCCGTGCGCCAAACAGCATTCTGAAAAGCAAGGAAGAAGCAGTAACCCTTGCGTCCGTCGTTGAAAAAGAAACCGGCATTCCCGAAGAACGCCCTTTGGTGGCATCGGTATTTCTAAATCGCCTGAAGCAGGGTATCCGGCTGCAATCGGACCCGACAATTATCTATGGCCTCGTGGGCGGCAAAGGCAAGCTTGACCGCGCCTTGACCAAAGATGATGTGGCATCCGATACGCCATTCAACACCTATAAAATTCCAGGACTGCCACCCGGCCCGATTGCCAATCCAGGCAAGGCATCCCTTGAAGCAGTGCTTAATCCACCTGATACGGGCTATCTGTATTTTGTGGCCAATGGAACAGGTGGACACGCTTTTGCGAAAACCTTGGAGGAACACAACGCCAATGTGGTGAAGTGGCGGGCCATTGAAAATGGTCAGGCCGCACTGGTCACAACCGAGGCACCCACCGAAGTCGTGGTGGATGGCATCCCAACTCCACCAGCACCGGCAGCTCGTGTCGCTGCCGTTCCCGCAGCCGGAACGGCAGCTCCGGCTGAGCCGGCTAAACCCGTGGCACCTGTTGCTGCAGCACCTGAAGTTGCCAAACCGGCAGCTGCAACCAAGCCAGTTGTTCCTGCCACCGCAGCCGATGCGCCGCTGAAACCGGGATCATGGATAAAGGTTGCCGATCAGCTCGTGCCAATTCCGCGGCAAAAGCCGAAGAAGCCATAGCTATTTGGCGTATTTGCGCCAGTTGTGCTCCTCCACGAAGCCGAGTACCTCGCGAATTTTGCGGTTTGAAAGCGGCGCTTCGTCACCCTTGAAGGGGCGGCGAAGCGGTGTATTGGGGCACCAGCGCGCCAGAAATGCAGCCGTAGGTTCGCGCGCCGTGATCGTATCATTCACCGCGTTGAAAACCTGGTAGCCAAGCCCGTTTTTCTGCAGGCACAGATGCACGATCTGGCCAAGGTCACGGGCATCAATATAGCTCCAGGCATTGCGCTTGCGTGATGGGGGATCAGCCATGAATGCCGGAAATCGATCATATTCGTGAGGCTCAATTACATTGCCAATGCGCAGGGCGTAGATATCGGCACCAGTTCGCATCGCAAAAGCGCGCGCGGTTTTTTCATTCACGACCTTGGAAAGACCGTAACTATCCATGGGGTCGCTGTCGTAATCTTCTTCCAGCGGAAAGTGGTGGTAGTCCTTGTCGCCTTCAGCAAAACAGACGCCGTAGGTGGTTTCGCTTGATGCAATGACGATCTTGCCAATGCCAAGCTTGGTTGCCGCTTCTATCACATTGTAGGTACTCATGACATTGGCAGAGTATGTAATATTGTCAGGTTGAATTAAGACCCGCGGGATCGCCGCAAAATGAACGACTGCGTCGATCTTGGCCGGCCCTTTGCCCGAGTTGTATCCGGCAAAATCAAAATGCATCGACAGTGC
>JANMPF010000052.1:0-9705 GCA_031369725.1 Rhodobiaceae bacterium
ATTCGATGCCTGCCATTTTCTCATCGACTGGCTCAAGACCAAGGCACCGTTCTGGAAACTCGAAGGCGAAAACTGGGTTCCCGCAAAGGACTCCGATGATGAGAGTTCAGCCCGCTGGAATCCTTCGCCCCTGTGACGGAACTTTTTTGGCCCGAACTCAAAGCGAAAATGCTGCTGCTGGAAAGTTGTCATTTCTGGCGGCAATTCTCATTTGAATTTTCGCGGCCAAATTTCAGTATCATGATCAGGATGTTGTAAACTTTTGAGCTTGATCATGTCCTCGGGGGTCCGATAGTCGGTCGTCCGTTGAGAGGGCAAATGGTCTATGCCGTTGCACCACGGGACGCGACTTTCGACGCCCGATTGATGATCGAGTGGCCCAAGATTTTGGGCTTCGTCGAAAGTACCCATCGCCATCTCGATATTGGGTTCTCCGTCTTCAAGCATATACATTGGAGTTCCGCACTCTTTGCAAAAGCCGCGGGCGACAATCGCGGACGACCGAAATTCCGCCGGAGCGCCCCTCGTCCACCTAAAGTTTTGGATGCGTACCGGAACTAAGGGAGCGGCAAAACTTCCAAAAGCCTTCTGGCACATTCGACAATGGCAGATGCTTGGTTTTCCCAATTCGCCAGTGACTTCGTACCTGAGCGCTCCACACTGGCAACCGCCTTGATACTTTTCCAACATCACGACCTCCGAACCATCCTGTTACCTATTCTTCGGAAAACTGGACCTTGATCCCCATTGCGGCAAGCTCTTTGTACTTGGCCTTCAGGCCGGGATGCACCCCTTTTGCGATACCACCACTAGAACGTAATGAGTTTTGGCTGACCCAATTGCCCATACCCTCACCCTGAGGTGCCCTGCGAAGCAGGGCCTCGAAGGGTTGCTGGATGCGCAAAAGGTGCTTCGAGGCATCGCAAGGGCGATGCACCTCAGCATGAGGGAATCGTGAATTGGGTCAACCAAAACTCATCACGTTCCAAAGAGGCTTTAAAGTCAGCAAGCTGCTGAAATCGCTGGTGAAGGAATGGTGCTGCTGGACAGGATTGAACTGTCGACCTCTCCATTACCAATGGAGTGCTCTACCACTGAGCTACAGCAGCGCGACCTTGGAGCGTCACATGCCACAGGCCTTAACCTTGTGCAACCCTCTAGCGCTTGACAGATTGAGGAAGTGTTTCCAACGTCGCTCCCATGGCAAACAAACCCCGTGCAAAGCGTTCAGAAGCTGAAACCAAGCGGCTGGCCGAGGCCTTGCGGGTCAATCTTTTGAAGCGGAAATCACTGGCAAAGCTGCAAAAAATGGTTGAGAAGGCCAAAAAGGATTAAGGCTTGCCCCAATAGGGCCATTTATGCTTGTTAGCGCCGGTTTGGCGGATATCTTTCATCCGCCCAACTGATTCCAAATTTGAGGGGAAAGACCAAATGGATCGTATCCGTATTCGTGGCGGCAACACTTTGAATGGCACCATCAATATCTCAGGTGCCAAAAATGCCGCCCTTCCCTTGATGATTACGGCCCTGCTGACGCCCGAAACACTCACTCTCAAAAATGTGCCGCGCCTGGTAGACGCACTTCGCTTGCAAAGGATTTTACAGAATCACGGCGTGGACATAACTGTTGCCGGCAAACAGCCCGGCCAATCGGCCACTGCCGGTGAAACCCTGAAAATTTCCGCCAAAACCATTGTTGATACCACTGCCCCCTATGATCTGGTGTCGAAAATGCGGGCCAGCTTCTGGGTTTTGGGGCCCTTGCTGGCACGTTGTGGCGAAGCCAAGGTTTCGCTTCCCGGTGGCTGCGCCATCGGTACGCGGCCGGTTGATCTTCACATCATGGCGATGGAGAAGCTTGGCGCTGAACTCGAGATTAGCGCGGGCTATGTCCACGCCACGGCCAAAGGCGGCCTTAGGGGTGCCCATATCAAGTTTCCCATGGTGACCGTTGGAGCCACCCATGCGGCCTTGATGGCTGCCGTTCTGGCCAGGGGTGATACGATTATTGAAAATGCCGCATGTGAGCCGGAAATTGGCGATGTGGCGGAATGCCTGGTGAAGATGGGTGCCAAGGTTGAAGGCATTCACACGTCAACGCTCAAGATCACCGGGGTCACCAGCCTGCACGGGGCCGAACATGAAGTGATTGCCGACCGCATTGAAACCGGCACCTATGCGATGGCGGCTGCCATGGCAGGTGGAGATGTTTTGCTGAAGGGGGCGCGGGCTGACAATCTTGAATCAATGATCAATGTGCTGAACCGGGCCGGCGTCATGGTTCAGCGCAGCAATGAGGGTTTGCGCATTCAGCGCAATGGCCATGGGCTTGAGCCAGTGAATGTGGAAACCGATCCCTACCCAGGCTTCCCGACCGACCTGCAAGCCCAGTTCATGGGCCTTATGACCAAGGCCCGAGGCACCTCGATGATCCGCGAAACGATCTTTGAAAACCGCTTCATGCATGTGCAGGAACTGGTGCGTCTTGGTGCAGACATTCATTTGCACGGCGACACGGCGGAGGTGCGCGGGGTGCGAAAGCTCACCGGTGCCGATGTGATGGCCACGGATTTGCGTGCATCGGTTTCCCTTGTGATTGCCGGCCTTGTGGCCGAAGGTGACACAATGATCCACCGGGTTTATCATCTTGATCGCGGCTTTGAAGCCCTCGAAGAAAAGCTGCAAGCCTGTGGTGCCGATGTTGAACGCATAACGGGGCCCTGATCGCTTGTTAAAACTTAACGCGAGAGACAGTGAAGATCTGGAGATCATTTCTGCCCACATGCAGGATGCCCTGGTGCGGATTTCTGATATTCGTTATTTGAGCAGGACGCGGCAATTCGTGCTGGTTGCCAACCGCTTTGCCTGGGAACAGCAGCCAAATTCCGAACGCCGCCGTTCCGGGTTGCATTTCGAGCACGTTCTCAGCGTGAAGCAACAGGGCCTGGCCGGTTTGGACAAGGGCGACATTCTTTCGTTGCTCTCCATCATCTTTGCACAAACCAAAGCACCCGAAGGCACCATCACACTTATCTTCTCCGCCGGCCGCAGCATCAAGTTGGACATAGAGTACATTGACCTGCAGTTAAAAGATCTGGGTGGGGCGTGGGCGACCGAACATAGACCAAGCCATGGCTAACAGAATACAAAGGAATTCTGAAATTCGGCGGCGGTTCGCATTTACATGTCAGCTGGCCGTTTGAACCACGAAAGGCGAAATGCCTTGTCCTGCGCTGCGGTCATAGCAGGCCTTGCAGTGGGTTCACTCACACGGTGGTGGGCCCGCGCGTTGCGCAACGCATGTTTCCTGTAACCCGGCTTTGGCGGTTTTGCCTCGACGGCCAAATCCACAATCGCCAACGCCTTGGCCCCGGCATCTGGTGTCTTCACCATGTCTATCGCAGCGGTGGCAATGGGGTCTACAGACACCATCGCAACAGCAGGCTGTTCATAATGGCAAACTTTCGTTGCAACACTGCCGTGGTTAACGTTTGTAACAAACGTCAGGCAGACGAGCAGAGCAGTGGGTGTCATAACAGGTCGCCCAATTGCGGCAATTGCGTTATGTGATGAATGTTCATGGTTAACTCTCCCAGTAGTTGCGTGTTGCAACAAGCGCGTAGCAACAAGCATGCCAGTTGCAAACCTGGCCAGGAATCCATCCAAAATATGACTGGCCTGTGTGGTACCATGGCTTCATTTGAACAGCCGATTGGATTTGGGCGATGCCCCTGTCTCAAGGGGCCGTCTCGCTCACAAGCAGTATTTCAATTCTGGAGAATAGCTGTTCATAGCTGAACCACCGTACGGTGTCAAGGATTAAATTCATAAATATTTTGGCACCAAAATTCCTAGCGTTTTCAAATGCCCTGCGGTTAAACTGAAATTCATGACCGACGCCCGAAAAAACCGCCTGATCGCTGTTGATCTCGATTCCAGCATTGGCCAGGCTCCATCGCCTGAGGCTGATCATGAGCGCCGGGTTGCGATCTATGATCTTATTGAGGAAAATTCGTTCAATCTGTTGAATGGCATCGACGGCCCTTACCGCCTGCAGCTCTCAGCCCAGGACGGGCGGCTGCTGTTTGAAATTTTCAACGCGAGGGAAGAAAAAGTTTCCATCATCGGTCTTTCCATGTCGCCGTTTCGCGCCATTGTGAGGGACTATTTCATGATCTGTGAGAGTTATTACCAGGCAATCAAGCTTTCTACGCCATCACAAATCGAAACCATCGACATGGCACGGCGCGGACTTCACAACGAGGCCAGCGAACTTTTGCGCGAAAGGCTTAACGGCAAGGTCGAGATGGATTTTGACACGGCACGGCGGTTGTTCACGCTGGTGTGCGTGTTGTATTGGCGCGGTTAGGCACAGCCCATGTCAGGTGACTTGCCGAACGCGGTCCTGTTTGCCTGTACGCAGAATGTCATTCGCTCGCCCATGGCGGCAGCAATCATGAAGCATCTTTACGGCCACAAGGTTTATGTGGCATCTGCCGGACTTAAACCTGGTGAAGCCGATCCCTTTCTCACAGTTGTGCTTGATGAAATCGGGATTGAACTTGGAAAACACCGGCCCCACACTTTCGCTGAACTGGAAGACGCAAGTTTTGACATGGCGATTTCCCTGTCTCCGGAGGCCCATCACTGGGCCCTGGAACTCACCCGCACGATGGCCATTGCCACCGAATACTGGCCGACCCAGGACCCTTCCGCCACGGCCGGCAGCCGCGAGCAAATCCTTGATAGTTACCGGTCGGTGCGGGATGGGCTGATCAACCGGATCAGGAAAAGATTTGGAGCCATGGGAGCCAAGGGTGTATAGTGAGCAATCACTTGCTTTTGGCGGCCAACGGGTCCATTTATCGCGCCGCTTCCATAAACAACCGGAAAGATTCATGGCGAAAGAAGAACTATTGGAATTTGAGGGCACGGTTTCCGAACTCTTGCCCAACGCAACATTCCGCGTCTTGCTCGACAATAACAATCATGAAATCATTGCCCATACGGCGGGCAAGATGCGCAAGAACCGCATTCGCGTTCTCGCTGGTGACCGCGTGATGGTTGAAATGACGCCCTATGACTTGACCAAGGGCCGCATCAACTACCGGTTCAAATAATTCCAATGGCGGATAAACGGGTTAAACTTGTGCTGGCGAGCGCCTCGCCACGGCGCCTTACCCTGCTGGACCGGGTGGGACTGGCACCCGATCTCCTGAACCCAACCGATGTTGACGAAACCCCGTTGAAGCGTGAAACTCCGCGCCGCCTTTCCATTCGCCTGGCGGAGGAAAAGGCCAAGGCTGCGGTGATGGCACCACAGGTTCTGGCCTTGGGGGCCGGTGTTTTCATCATTGCTGCTGATACGGTTGTGGGCCTTGGCCGCCGCATTCTTCCCAAGGCTGAAACCCGTGCCGAAGCGGCAGCCTGTTTGGGCCTGCTGTCTGGCCGTTCACATTGGGTTTATTCCACCGTTTGCCTGATTGCACCCAATGGCCGCAAAACCACGCGGTGTTGCGAAACCAAGGTACGCTTCAAACGCCTGTCGCGCGAAGATATTGAAAGCTACCTCACGTCGGACGAGTGGCGCGGCAAGGCTGGCGGCTATGCCATTCAGGGGCGCGCCGAGGCCTTTGTGCGCAATCTTACCGGCTCTTATTCATCTGTCATGGGCCTGCCGCTTTATGAAACCGTGCATTTGCTGGAAGGTGCGGGTTATCCGGTGCTGCATTCCTGGATGAACCCTCAATCACCGGGTGCCTGATGGTAGATCCCGTTCGCCTGAAGCCCCGCCGGCCGTGCCCGATTTGCGCCAAACCATCACTGCAGATTTTTCATCCCTTCTGCTCTTCCCATTGCAGCCAGGTTGATCTCAACCGCTGGCTTGGCGGCAACTATGCCATTCCCAGCGTTGAGGCCGATGAGCCCGGTGAAGATGACTGAATTTTACGTAACTTGAACTTGGTCGTGGACGACTCTGCCGTTCTTGATTATTCTGCGGCAACCATGGGGTGAAAATAACCCACGTTATTTAACAATAGCGGAGCCAACAAGAGCTCTGGGCAGAAAAACAAATATCTGGGAGGGAAACCAATGTCCAACTTAGCCATGAACGCACCGGCAGCACGGGGGCAAGGAATGAGCAGCGACGAAAAATTTGTCGTGTTCGCATCATCCACCGGCACGGTTTTTGAGTGGTATGATTTTTATCTCTACGCAACCCTTGCGCCGTTTTTTGCCGCACTTTTCTTTCCATCCGGTAATGACACCGCCGCACTTCTTTCAGCCTTTGCAACCTATGCCGCGGGCTTTTTGGTGCGACCCTTTGGTGCACTGGTATTTGGCCGCCTGGGTGACATGATTGGACGAAAATATACTTTCCTTGTCACTATGATGGTGATGGGTATTGCAACATTTCTCGTGGGCCTTCTGCCAACATTTGCAAGTATCGGCTGGTTGGCCCCGGTGTTGCTGGTGAGCCTTCGCCTGTTGCAAGGCCTGGCGCTGGGCGGTGAATATGGCGGTGCTGCAACCTATGTGGCCGAACATGCGCCAAGCAACCGGCGCGGTTATTCCACCAGCTGGATTCAAACCACGGCAACCATCGGCTTTTTCCTTTCGCTTTTCGTCATTGGCATCAGCCGTTCCTATCTTTCAGTAGCCGACTTTGCCGAGTGGGGCTGGCGCATTCCATTCATTGTTTCGGCTTTCCTTTTGGTATTTTCGATTTGGATCCGTTTGAAACTGAATGAATCACCGGTATTCCAAAAAATGAAATCGGAAGGCAAGGCCTCCAAGTCTCCGCTTACCGATTCATTCCTGCGTTCACCCAACAACAAATATGTTCTGCTTGCCCTGCTCGGCGCAACGGCAGGACAAGGTGTTGTCTGGTACACCGGGCAATTCTATGCCCTGTTCTTCCTCACCATCACGCAAAAGGTTGATTATCTTACGGCCTATTGGCTGGTGGGCATTGCCCTTCTGCTCGGCACGCCGTTCTTTGTGTTCTTTGGTTCACTGTCGGACAGGATTGGCCGCCTGAAGATTATCATGGCGGGCTGCATTATTGCAGCACTCACCTACTTTCCCCTGTTTGGCATGCTGGCAAAGGCGGTAAACCCCGATCTCGCCGCATTCCAGGCGGCAACGCCGATCAACGTTTCGAGTGATCCGGCGAACTGCCATTTCAACATTTTTGTTGGACCATGGTCGAAATTCGGCGATTGCGACAAGGCCAATGACTTCCTCACAAAATCAGGCCTGTCCTTCACCACGGTTCCGGGTGCTGCTGGTTCGGCAGCCACCCTTACCATCGGCGCTGACAAGAAGGTTATTGAAGGCTTCAATCCGTTCACATGGTCCAAGGCACTGATTGACGCGGGCTATCCCCTGCTGAAGGCGGCTTCTTCAAGCATCACGCTTGACAAGGCACAGGCCGATCAATTGACGGCCCTGCAAGCTGACAAAAAGACTGCCGACGTCATGAAACTGCTGGGTGACGCGCGCATGAAAGCCGATGCCACGCTCAAGAAAATGGCGCCAATCGCCAATATTGACGGGGTTGCAGCATCAGCTGATGGCACAACAGCTGTGGTCAGTGTCACGGAAATTGCGCAAGGCAGCGCAGACAAGGCAAAAATCAACTGGCCCAAGGCAATCGGCATCCTGTTCATCATGATGATTTATGTCACCATGGTTTACGGACCCATTGCTGCCTTCCTGGTTGAACTGTTCCCAACCCGCATCCGCTACACCTCCATGTCACTGCCCTACCATATTGGCAACGGCTGGTTTGGCGGCATGCTGCCCTTGCTGGCAACGGCGATCGTGGCGTCTTACGGCAATATCTACGCGGGTCTCTGGTATCCGGTTGTGGTGGCGCTTATCACTGCGGCAATTGGAATCATTTTCCTGAAAGACACCAAAGACGTGAATATTGCGGATTAGCCGCCAGGACAGCTTTTCCGCAGTTTTGTTGTTGGAACTTTTGACCGCGTTCTGCGTTTGGTCGCTGGAGGCACACTTATGGACTTTGCGCTGCTGGCGAAAGACAACGCCCTGCAGCTATCACGGCTGGATTGGCATTTGTCCGCTTTATGCCGTGTTGGGCGTGCCAGAGGAGTTCGAAATGTCATTCAAGACAATTATGGTTTTGCTCAATGATGTGACCAACATCCAGAAATTGCTTGAGGCTTCGAGTGCCATTGCACGGCAGCATGATGCGCACGTCACCGGGCTTTACGTGCTTCCCGCCGCAAAAATCTACTCGGATATTGGAATGCTTGCCACGCCAATTTTTTTTGAAGGTTACCGCGACTATTTCCAATCAAAAATTGATGTCGTGCGGCGCGATTTTGAAGCGCGGCTGAAACGGGATGGGGTGAAATCCGAATGGCGCGCTGTTGATTCCAACTATCCGGATGTGGCGGAAGGCGCCATTTCCAATGCACGCTGTGCCGAACTCATTATCACCAGCCAGATTGGTGCGGGATCTGACGGCAGCATAGAGCGGGATTTGACCGAACGGCTCATCATGGAGTCTGGCAGGCCCATATTGATCATTCCAAGACAGGGGCATTTCGCGCCCCGCGGCGAAGGTATCGTGGAGAAGGCAATCGTCGGGATCAATGGAACGCGTGAATCGGCCCGGGCAATGTTCGATGCGCTTCCCATGCTGAAATTTGTCAAGGAGACCCGGGTGATTTGGGTTGACCCCTATCGGCAAGGCGGTGTGTCAGGCGAGGTTCCGGGGGCCGAAGAGGCCATTGTCCTGTCACGGCGCGGATTGAAGGCAGTGGCCGAGCCCATGATGACTGATGGCCGCAATGCAGGTGAGGCCCTGCTGTTGCGGGCAAATGATCTTGGCGCTGATCTGCTTGTCATGGGGGCCTATGCCCATTCGCGCATGCGTGAATTTGTATTTGGGGGTGCCACCCGCCATGTTCTTGCGCACATGAACATTCCGGTCCTGATGTCACATTGAGGTTGTCACATTGAGGTGTTGCACTTCGTTTGTGAACCCTCTTTTTTTGGCACCACATAATCCAGCACAAATTGTCATTCAGGGCCTTGAGCCGCATCAATTGAGGACGCAAGGCCTGACGACATGGACCGTTCACGCAACGCCGGCAGCATGCCAGCCACCACTTTTCGCAGGCCGTGCATCTGATCCACGAGATTGAGGATTATGCCAATACCCTCGTCGTTGACGCCCATGCCGTGTTTCAAATCACGGATCAAATTGGCGCGCGCCACGTCGGCTTCGGAAAATGCGGGTTCTGCCGCTGTTCCACCGGGGATGAGCCATGCTTCCTGCAGCCACACTTCCAGCGTTTGCTGATCGAGTTGGGCACGATAAAGAAAATCCAGCTTTCTGATGATCATGACTGCATATCCTTTCGCGGATCATAGCCTGTCCCCGGCTGCCAGTTGGACAGGAAAGCATCCAATTCAGGGTTTGGCCCTGATGGCAGCATGACCTTGAGCTTGACGAGTTCATCGCCATGGCCACCCCGCCGTGGTGCGCCCTTTGCCTTCAGGCGCAGCACAGTGCCGGTATTTGACCCCTTCGGCACCGCCAGCATGACGGAGCCCGTTGGCGTTGGCACCTTGACACGTGCGCCACGGAAAGCTTCCGCCAGTGTCACCGGAAGCTCGAGATGAATATCGTCACCAACCCGGGTGAAGAAACGGTGCGGATTGATG
>JANMPF010000066.1:0-9538 GCA_031369725.1 Rhodobiaceae bacterium
TATGACCCGCGCGCCAAAATCATGCAGCAGACAGCGCATGAGGTCTTAACCGAGCTTGGCATCAAGGACGATCCGTTGCTTGACGTTGCCCGCGAGCTGGAGCGGGTTGCCTTGAGCGACAAATATTTTACCGACCGCAAACTTTATCCCAATGTCGATTTTTATTCCGGCATCATCCTGCGGGCACTTGGTTTTCCAACTTCCATGTTCACCGTGCTGTTTGCACTGGCACGCACAGTTGGCTGGATTTCGCAATGGAAAGAAATGATTGAAGATCCCAGCCAGCGCATTGGCCGCCCGCGCCAGCTCTACAAGGGACCGCAAAAGCGTGACTACGTGTCGATTACGAAGCGCGGGAAGTAAGCCGTCTACCCCATCAGCATGGCGCCGATTTCAGCTTCGGCAACTTTCTTGCCGTCGACAAAGGCTTCCACCCAATACTTCCACACTGGGGGGCGTTTTTGCACAAGTTTCAGATGAAATTTTACTTGGTCGCCGGGGCCAACGGGCTTTCTGAAGCGGGCCTTGTCGATGGACATGAAGAACACCAACTTGCCCGCACTTTCACCTCCCAGATGATGAAGCACAAGGGCACCTGCCCCTTGCGCCATGGCTTCCACCAGCAAAACACCTGGCATGACCGGGCGCACCGGAAAGTGGCCCTGAAAGAAGGGTTCGTTGATGGTGACATTCTTGATGGCGATGCCAGATGTTTCACCGTCCATATCCGTCATTCGATCGATGAGCAGGAATGGATAGCGGTGCGGCAACAGTTCCATGATGCGATTGATATCGGCACTGGCCAACACTTTTGGTGCTTCTTCAGTCATGAGCCACCCCTAAAAATTCGGACGGTCTTGCGAACCGTCCGACGATCTTAACATCTGGTTTCGAAAAATCTAGAAGCGCGTACCAATCGAGAAGCGGAACCATTCGGTTTCATCGTACTTGGCTTTCAAGAGCGGATAGGCCAGTTCAAAGCGAAGCGGACCAAATGGTGACTGCCAAATGATGCCCGCACCAATCGACGCACGAAATGCCATGGTGTCGAATACGGTACAGTTCTTGATCGTGGTACAAGTACCCTGGCCATTAAGGAGCGAGTTTTCCGGATTTCCAAACGCCGTACCAAAATCCGAGAATGCGGCACCTTCAATGCCCCAAGCAGGCGGCAAGCCCAGCGGGAAGTTCACTTCCACCGTACCGATGGCATAGCTTTGGGCACCAATGGCGTCATTGCCGCCACCGTTGTTGGTTTGCCGTGGGCCAATACCTGACTGCGCAAAGCCGCGGAATGTGTCAGAACCTTTATAGTAGCGATCCTGCAGCGGCACATCCTTGCCGTTAAAGGCCTGAATATGGCCGGCATTTCCTTCGAGCTTCAAGACCACCGAGTCTTCATAGAGCGGGAAGAAATACCAGCCGTGGGCATCAACGCTACCATAATAGGTATCGCCTCCAAGACCCGCAATTTCCGTATCCAGCTCACCCCTGAAGCCTGTGGTAGGGCGATTTGGATCATCGAGGTCGTCCCACAAATAAGTTGCGCCAACCGACGATTTCCAATTCGCGCCCTGCTGGGCAATAACCGCAGGAGATGCAATAGTCACATCCACACCCGTGACCTTGCGATAGGCAAGCGCGTACTTGAAATCTACATTCGAATATTCATCAAGGCGGAACCCGGCGCGCAGTGCGCCGCCGACCTGCTCAGACTTATAGGAAGACAATGCAAGATTATCGGTTTTCGTCGCATAGAGATCAATACCAGCGGCAATCGGCATACCCATGAAGTAAGGTTCGGTAAAACTGAAATCGACTGACTGCTTCTTGAAGCTCAAACTCGTGTTCAACCGCAAGTATTGCCCCTTGCCCAGAAGGTTCCGTTCAGTAAGCTCAACTGAACCAATAACCTTCTCGGTAGAAGAGTAACCAACTGAAAAGCTGATTTTGCCCGTTGATTTTTCCGCTACCTCAACAATCAAATTGATCTTGTCTGCGGCAGAGCCCGGTTCTTCACGAAAATCAATCTTGTCAAAGAAATCGAGGGCCGTTAACCGGCGACGCGCGCGCTCGACGAGCGACCGGTTGAATGCGTCACCCTCATAAATTGCCAATTCACGCCGGATAACTTCATCAAGGGTTCGGGTGTTGCCGATAATGTCAATACGCTCGATGTAGGCGCGTTGACCTTCAGCAATGGTATAACTGATGTTAAGCGATCCCTTTGCCGGATCGCGATCAATTTTTGGTTCGACATTGGCAAAAACAAAGCCTTGCTTGCTGGCTTCAATAGTCAAATTCTCCACAGTCTTGTCAACTTTGGTGGCGTCATATCTGTCGCCAACGCCGGTCTTGATAACACTCTTCAGTCTCTCAGGATCCAGGTTGGTGTTGCCAATTTCCACGGCAACGTCGGATATCACGTATTGCGGTCCCTCCTCCAAGGTGAAGTTGATGACAAAATATTCTCCACCAGGTGAAAGCTGCGCGTCGGCTGAAATGACCTGAAAATCCGCGTATCCATGCTTGATATAATAGCGGCGCAGAAGTTCCTTGTCGTATTCGAGACGATCTGGATCATAGGTATCATTCTTTTGGAAAAAATTCCACCAGCTGTGTTCTTTCGTGCCAATTGCCGATAGCAATGTACTCGCACTTACGCTGTTATTTCCGGTAAAATTGATTGTCTTGACTGTGGTTTCGGACCCTTCGGTAATTTCAAAAACCAGGTTAATGCGGTTTTCCGGCAGGCGTATCTGCTTGGGGGCAACCCTCACATTGTAATAACCGGCCTTCTGGTACAGAGCCAAAACGCGTTGCGTGTCGCTTTGAACCTGGGCACGGGTAAAAATCATGCGCTCGTGGACTTCAACTTCCTTTTGCAGGGCCTTATCGTCAATCTCGCTGTTGCCTTCGAAATTGACCTGATTGATCAGAGGATTCTCAACGACCTTGATGACCAACGTGCGCCCGCGCTGGAACATTTGCACGTCAGAGAAAAGTCCAGTCTGAAAAAGCACCTTGATGGACTCGTCAATTTTTTCGGGGTCGAAGGAATCACCCTTTGAAAACTGGAGGTAGGTGAACACAGTGTCATTTTCGACGCGCTGGTTGCCTTCAACAACAATATTCGAGATGATTTCGGCATGGGCCTGCGAAACCCAGCTGCCGGGTGCTAAAACCGGTGTGGCACAGGACAGAATTAGGGTTAGCAGTGCAACACAAAAAAATCTAATCTGCATCAAAAAAGGCCACTCTTCACTAAACTTAACCGTCCCAAATCACTACGTCCGCCTGCAGGTCTTTTATCGTCTTTCAATTGCTTTGCAAATGAAAGTTAACCCCCACCTTAACTACCTACCATCATTGAATAAATTCGCGTTAAATCATTCCAAAATCCGAATGCCATCAACATGGCCACAAGCGATAACCCAACCCTAAATCCCCACTCCTGGGCTTTTGGCCCCAAAGGCTTTCCGAGCACAGCTTCAATTGCATAATAAACCAGATGGCCACCATCCAACATTGGGATTGGCAACAGGTTAATAAGGCCAACACTGACAGACAAAAGTGCGATAAAATATCCAAAATTGGGGAACCCGGCTGACGCTGCATCACCGGCTCCCTTGGCGATGGATATGGCACCACCAATTTGCTTTGAGCTTTCGGAGCCAACAACCAATTTTCCAATGTACTTGCAGGTTACTGCAATGATGTGCCAGGTTTCGTCAACACCCCTGGCAAATGCCTTGGGAACCGAAAGCCGCTGCAAGCTTGACCCTGCCACATCATTGGCACGCTGAACACCGAGGAGGCCATGCTTGATGGTGCCGCCAAAGCCATCACCCTCTTCCTTGATGTCTGGCACAAGTTGGAGGTTTAAAGTTGTACCGCCGCGATTAATCGTCACCGTCAATTGTTCGCCGCCGCGCACCCAGACGATGCTTTGCAGATCGCTGAAAGTTTCAATTTTCTGGCCATCGACAGCGGTAAACAAGTCGCCTCCCTTGATACCCGCCTTATCGGCAGCACTGCCTGGCAACACGTTGAGGACGCGCGCCTCATTCATCGGCAAGCCAATAAACGCAAAAACGCCCGTGAATATGGCTATTGCGAGCAGGAAATTGGCGCATGGACCGGCTGCCACAACCAAAGCCCTTTGCCAAACTTTTTTGCCATGGAAATTGCCGGGCGAACGTTGGGCAAGGGGGTCCTGGGTTGCCTGCGGCAGGCTCGCGGCATTGGCGTCGCCTTCAAATTTCACATAACCACCAAAGGGCAGCCAGCACACTTTCCAGTGGGTGGCATGCCTGTCATTCCAGCCGAAAATCTCGCGGCCAAAACCAATCGAAAATATCTCAACTTTGACGCCACACCAGCGGGCCACCAGAAAGTGGCCGAGTTCGTGAATGAACACGATGATGGTCAGTGCAATAATAAATGGAAGCACATAACCGAACGGTACACTCAGAATACTCATAAAACTCATGTTCGCTTCCAATTCCCCAACCGCCCCGCAAGGAGCGTGCCAGTCGCACCCTGCCATTCACCCTTTATTAACCACACAAGACGGTATTTAAGTCAACATTTCGGCAAAACATGGTTACCAGAGCAAAAGACCCTGCGCCGCACTCAAACCCTGCCCACGATACCATCCTACCAAGGCTGCAATCATTGTCACGGCAATCAAGCCATCAACCCGGTCAATAATGCCGCCATGACCTGGAATAAGGGTACCAGAATCCTTGACACCGAAATATCGCTTTAATGAAGATTCGAACAGGTCGCCAGCCTGCTCGACGATGGCGAGTGCACCGGCAAGAAGTGCAAGAGCAGCCGCGCCCTTCAGGTTCATGAAATAGGCAAACAAGACGGATGCCAAAGCGCTGCCAATAATGGCTCCGGCAAGACCAGCCCAGGTCTTTTTGGGTGAAATCTTCGGTGCAAGTTTGGGTCCACCAATAATCCGCCCCGAAAAATATGCCAAAATATCAGCGGCCCAGACGGTCAGAAACAGCCACAGGATTGCGGCAAAACCATAGACGGGATCAAGGCGCAAAATCACGAGCGCCATGGCCGGAAGGCCAACATAAAAAATGCCGAGATAACTCCAGATGCTTTTTGGCCCATCGCCAAAGCGCACGAGCAAGCCTGCCAAGACAGCCAAGCCCAACACCACAGAGCCTGCATGCAAGACGCCGAAGTAGTTCGTCACCAAAGTTCCGGCCAGGGCGGCTGCACCATGAAGGGCGTACTGAAGGTAATTGTGAGGGTGAACAATGGCCACCCACTCATGGGCAATGAGGCAAGCCGACAGTACCACCAAAAACAGAAACAGATTTCCTCCAAACCAAATGCAGGCAATGACGGCGGGAATGAGGATTGCCGCAGAGGCGGATCTGACGAAAAGGTCCCCCCACTTTGACGGTGTGGCGGAGGTCATGCAGTTTGCGCTTGAATGCCACCGAAACGGCGATCGCGCCCGCGGAACTCGTCAAGGGCGCGGGAAAAAATTTCATGGGTGAAATCCGGCCAGAACTCATCAACAAAAACAAATTCCGTATAGGCACATTGCCACAACAGGAAATTCGAAATGCGCTGTTCGCCACCGGTGCGGATGAGCACGTCCGGATCAGGAATGCCGCTTGTATCCAAGTGCGCCGAAATCAGCTCTGGCGAAATACTGGCGATGGAAATCTCGCCCGCAGCTACCTTGCCTGCGATTGCTGTAACGGCGCGGCTGATTTCCTGCTTGCTGCCGTAGTTAAATGCCACGATGAGGTTGAGCTTGGAATTATCCCTGGTCAGCCGTTCAGCATCGTCAAGCAATGACACTATGCCGGGTTCGAGATTTTCGCGATCACCAATGATCTGGATTTTAACGCCCGAGCGGTGCAGTTCGGCCACATCCTGCCGGATAAAGCGGCGGAGCAAATCCAACAGAAAAGAGACTTCGTCGGCAGGTCGCGTCCAGTTTTCCGAACTGAAGGAATATATCGTCAAATATTCAATGCCTAAATCTGCCGCCGCCTTTACCGCACGGCGCAGCGCATCAACACCAACCTTGTGGCCGGCTGATCTTGGCAACCCGCGCGCTGCTGCCCAACGTCCGTTGCCATCCATGATGATGGCCACGTGACGCGGTGCTGCAAGCAGTGGGTTCGAACCTGTCAACATAAAAAATGCTTAAACCTGCATGATTTCTGCTTCCTTGTGCTTCAAGGCAGCGTCAATTTCCTTGATCGTATCGTCGGTCATTTTTTGGGTTTCTTCAGATTTTTTCTTGTGGTCGTCTTCGCTCAACAAATGTTCCTTCTCCAATGCCTTCAATTGATCCATGCCATCGCGCCTGACATTGCGCACGGCGATGCGGGCCTTTTCGGCATACTGATGGGCAACTTTGACCAGTTCTTTGCGGCGATCTTGCGTCAAATCCGGCATGCGCAGGCGAATGACCTGACCTTCGGTTTGCGGATTAAGGCCGAGGTTGGAGGCATGAATGGCCTTCTCGACTGAAATCACCAGGCCCCTGTCCCAAACACTGATTTGCAACATGCGAGCTTCCGGAACCGCAACAGATGCAACCTGGTTGAGTGGCATCATCGCACCATAGGCATCCACCAGCACGGGGTCCAACAGGCTCACGGCAGCGCGTCCGGTGCGCAAGCCACCAAAATCGTGTTTGAGCGATTCGGTAGCACCTGTCATGCGACGTTTGATATCCGCAGGGTTAAAAGGAGCGAGTTGGGCCATGGTTTAGTCCTTCGTCACAACGGTGAAGCGGCCAGCGCCGTTTAGAACCTTGGTTACGGCATTTGGCTCGCGAATGGAAAATACAATTACCGGAATCCCGTTGTCCCGTGCAAGGGCGATTGCGGCGGGGTCCATAATACGCAAATCCTTGCTTAATATTTCAGAAAAAGTGATTTTGTCGTAGCGTTTGGCATTGGGGTTGGTTTTGGGGTCTTCGGCATAAACGCCATCCACACTGGTTCCCTTCAACAGGGCGTTGCACTGCAACTCGGCGGCGCGAAGCGCTGCACCCGTATCGGTTGTAAAAAATGGCAGCCCGGTGCCTGCCGCACAAATGACAACCCGGCCCTTTTGCATGTGATGAATGCCTTTGGCAGGCGAGTAGGTTTCGCACACGGTTGGCATGGCGATGGCAGATAGCACCCGGGCGTCAACCCCTTTGGATTTCAAAACGCCCTGCATGGCCAAGGCATTCATGATGGTGGCCATGATGCCCATATGATCGGCGCTCACACGGTCCATGCCCTTTGCCGCACCGGCAAGGCCACGAAAAATATTGCCGCCGCCAATCACCAGGGCAATCTCTGCACCCGCCTTGGTGCAGGCAATCACCTCATCGGCGATGCGCCCCACCATATCAAGGTCGATGCCGAAGGATTGTGGCCCCATCAACACTTCTCCGGACACTTTGAGGAGGATGCGTTTGTAGCTGATTTTGCCCATGGCATAAAATTGTCCAAAAAAGAAAGGCCCCACGAAGGAGCCTATTCTAAACGCTCGTTATTCGATTCGCTTTAATTTGTGCCGGCGGCTTTGGCCACTTCGGCAGCAAAATCATCGACGACTTTTTCGATACCTTCACCAAGCTGCATACGCACGAATCCCGCGAGCTTGACCGGAGCGCCGGCGGTGTTGCCAACCTCGGCCAGAACTTGCGTCACTGACTTCGCGCCATCATGCACATAGGCCTGCTCCAGCAGGCAGTTCTCCTTGCCATAGGTCTTGAGGCCAGACGCAATGATCTTTTCCAGGACAGCTGCAGGTTTGCCAGCATTCTTTTCTTCGAGAATGGCCCTTTCGCGGGCCAGTGTTTCAGCCGGGACGGAAGCCAAGTCCATGGCGACAGGGTTGGTTGCCGCAATGTGCATTGACAGCAAGCGACCGAGCTTTGCGAGTTCTTCCTTCTTGCCTTTGGATTCAAGGGCGACGAGAACGCCGATCTTGCCCATGCCGGGGGCTGCCTGATTGTGGATGTAAGAGCCGATCACACCGTCGCCTACGGTGAGTGATGCGGTGCGGCGCACGGCCATGTTTTCGCCGATGGTTGCCACCATTTCGGCCACATATTCAGCAACCGCATGGGGTGAGCCCGGGAAATGCATGGTTTTCAGTTTTTCGGAATCACCATTGGCGGTCAATGCCAGCTTGGCAATATCAGCCACCATGGCCTGGAATTTTTCATTGCGGGCGACAAAGTCGGTTTCCGAGTTCACTTCAACGGCTGCACCAGTCAAACCAGATATGGCGATGCCGACCAGGCCTTCGGCGGCGATGCGCGTTGATTTCTTGGCGGCCTTGGCCAGGCCCTTGGCACGCAGCCAATCAACAGCTGCTTCCATGTCGCCTTGGGTGGCGGAAAGGGCCGCCTTGCAATCCATCATGCCAACGCCAGTTGATTCACGTAAGCTTTTCACCATGCCAGCAGTAATGTCAGCCATGATTGTCCTTTCCCAAAAAATGAAGTTCGGGCGCGCGCCAAGTGCCCGCCCTGCCCTGATTGCTATTCAGCTGATACGGCTTCAGCCATGGGGTTTTCGTCGCCGCCAACATCGCGGCCCGAAGAGCCTTGCGCCTGCGCAATGCCTTCAATGGCGGCGCGCGAAATGAGGTCACAATACAATGCAACCGCACGGCCAGCGTCATCATTGCCGGGAATGGGATAATTCACGCCGGCCGGATCGGAGTTTGTATCGATGATGGCAACAACAGGAATGCCCAAACGGTTGGCTTCCTTGATGGCAAGCTGTTCCTTGTTGGTATCGATCACGAACAGAATGTCAGGCGTGCCGCCCATGTCCTTGATGCCGCCCAAGGCTTTGTCGAGCTTGGTCTTTTCGCGGGAAATGCTGAGCATTTCGCGCTTGGTGAGGCCTGCACCTTCCTTGACGAGCTGCTCATCGAGGGTGCGGAGATGCTTGATTGAATTTGAAATTGTCTTCCAGTTGGTGAGCATGCCGCCCAACCAGCGCGAATTCACATAATACTGGGCAGAGCGTTTGGCGCTTTCAGCAATCTGCTCCTGTGCCGTGCGCTTGGTGCCAACGAACAGCACGCGGCCACCCTTGGCGACAGCTGCTGTTACCGCCAGCAAGGCCTGGTGCAGCAAAGGCACGGTCTGTGCCAAATCAATGATATGGATACCATTGCGCGAGCCGTAGATATACGACTGCATCTTGGGGTTCCAGCGGTGGGTTTGATGTCCGAAATGAACGCCTGCCTCAAGCAATTGGCGCATCGTGAATTCTGGCACAGCCATTCTTTATTCCTTCTCCGGTTGATCCGCCGCGGGTGGTGAAGCCGGATTATCCGGCACCGGAAGGACTGAAACCTATGAGGGGAACTTGCGTTCCCATGGCCCCGTCCAACACCCGCGTGAGTATTTAACGAGCGGGGCTATACAGGGCCGTTGCCATAAAGGCAAGAGGCTTGGAAATTCGGTAGTGTATCAGTTTGAAATTATCCGGCATCGGGCGTAGAATCATCATGCAACACCGCTGATAGG
>JANMPF010000146.1:0-3052 GCA_031369725.1 Rhodobiaceae bacterium
TCAACATGCTTTTGCATGGCGTGAATGAATTCTTCGCGCAGATCGTCCTTGTTAATGGTTTCATCGGCAATTTCGCGGAGCGAAACCACCGGGTCCTTGTCGTTGTCGCGGTCAAGCGTGATGGGGGCACCTTGCGAAATCATGCGGGCGCGGTGGGCGGAAAGCAGAACCAGTTCAAAACGGTTCGGCAGCTTGTCAATGCAATCTTCAATCGTGACGCGGGCCATGGGCGCGTGGTCTCCTCAAAGGGGTAAATCGGGATTTGGGCGGGTTCTAGGAGGATTTGGCACAAAAGGCAAGTTTCCCTTGCTGGTTGCCGCCCAACCCGGAATTTTTACCATTTCTGGCGGCCCTGCTGTGCTAAAATGATCGAAAGCGCCACCCAACCCGAAGGAAAAATCATGGCATTGGAAGAAATCAAGGCCCAGATCAGTTATCTCGTCAGCCAGATCAACAACCAGCCGGAAGACGTTCATGAGCTGAATGAGTTGCTGCACCAGAAGCTCAGCGAGTTGCGAGCCGAGGGGCTTCCCCTGCCGCAAGACCTGGTGGAACTTGAACAGCGCCTGCTGAAGGATTTCCCCATAGCACCATAGGACCAAGTGGCACTCGACGCATTGTCGGGTGTGTTGGAACGGAGACGGGTTATGGCAATGCGGCTCACATGTTCTTGCCATCGAAGTGATGTGATGTCAGTTGGCGCGGGTCAACGCCTTCGAGGCAATTTGCATTCACGGCGGCCATTGGCGAGCCATCGGGCATTGCGCCATAGGCGAAGCTCTCAATGCCACAGGTCTTGCAGAACAAATGATGGATTTTATGTTTGTTGAAAAGGTATTCCGTCAAATTGTTTTCGCCCGACAGGAGGCTGAATTTGTCGCGTGGCGTGAACGACAATACCGATCCCAGTCTTTGGCAGCGTGAACAGTTGCAGGTTATCGTCTTTTCCAAATCCACATCGACTTCGTATTTAACCGCACCGCACTGGCAACCGCCGTGATAATGTTGAACCGGCATCGCAACTCTCCCTTCATAGTTGAATCATCTAAAATGAGCCGGTTCGCAGCTTGCCGTCGCGGCGATATACCTGCAGAATGGCACCTGTGCCGGTCGTCTGTGTATTCACCAGCTGCAACGCGGCAGGCCGGGTTCCGTTGCCGAACAGGCGCTTGCCAAAGCCTATCGTCACTGGAAAAACCAACAGCCGGTATTCATCAATGAGATCATGCTCGATAAGGGTCTGTGCAAGACCAGCACTGCCGTGCACCTGAACCTCGCGGCCGTATTGCGCCTTGAGAGTTTTCACATCTTGCACAACATCATGCACGAGTTTTGAATTGTGCCATGCCAGAATTTGCGGCGTACGCGAGGCCACGTGTTTGGGCAGCGTGTTCAGCTTTGCTGCGATCACGTCTTTCGCGTCAGTCACCTTGGGCCAGTAGCCGGCAAAAATGTCATAGGTTCCGCGCCCCAGCAGGAACGCATCAGCCTTTTCAAAAATGCCAGTCATGATGCCACCCATGTCCGCATCAAAATAGGGAAACACCCAGCCGCCGTGGACAAAGTTTCCGCTTGAATCTTCAGTGGGACCGCCGGGAGCTTGCATCACGCCGTCGAGAGTTAGAAATGTCGTGATTGTAAGTTCAGCCATTTTCATTTTCCGTCATAGGCTCTTTGCAGCTTGGCCACATCCAATTTCACCATCTGCATCATGGCAGCCATGACACGCTTCACTTTTTCAGCATCCTTGTCGGATAACATATCCATGAAGGCCTTCGGCACAATTTGCCATGACAGGCCGAACTTGTCTTTCAGCCAGCCGCACTGGACTTCTTTGCCACCGCCCGACGTGAGCCTTGACCACAGCCTGTCAACTTCCTTCTGGTCATCACACATTACCAGAAGCGATATGGCCTCGGTGAACCTGTACATCGACCCGCCATTCAGCGCGGTGAACTCACCGCCTGCAAGCTCAAAGCTCATGGTCAATACGCTGCCTTTGGGGCCTGGCATGCCGTCGGCATTGCGCACGGTTTTCTTGATGCGTGAATTTTCAAATATGGAGGTGTAGAAATTCACCGCCTCCTCGGCATTGTTGTCAAACCACAGGAATGGCGAGATCTTTTGAACTTTTGACATTTTCCATCCGCCCCCCGATTAACGACCGGGACCCGGCTCAAGCAGCGCCCAACTGATGCCGAAAGGATCGCTCAGCCTGCCGTAGCGGTCGCCCCAGAACTGCATTTCCAGAGGTGCTACCACTTTGCAGCCGGCGGCCACGGCGCGCTTCCACCACATGTCGCCTTCACGCGTCACCAGCTGCATGGTGTAGCTGCTGGACGGTTTCTGCCCGCCTGATGGGTCGATTGCTGCATCACTCAACATCAGCGCGCCACCATTGATTTCAAGCTGGCAATGCATGATGTGTTTGCCGTCCTCGGTTTTCATGTCACCAAGGTTTTTGGCAGCAAAGGCCTTCTCGTAAAATGCAATGGCCTTTGCCGCGCCATCGATACTCAGATAGGGAATAACACCTTGCATTACGCGTGCCATGTCAGTCATCGTTTTTCTCCCGTGTTGGCATGAACAATAATTCCAAATAGCGCCGCAAATGATCAAGGCAATCGGCAGCCACCTGCGGCCCATGCTTGGCTTTGGCCAGGATAAACGCGCCCTGAATGACGGCTTGCATGTGCAGTGCCAGACTGGAAGCCGTCCAAGCGGGAAAAGTTCCACGCGTGCGCATCACTTCTGCAATATCGGCTTCAACGGTTGCGGCATGGGCGCTGATGTATTTATCGCAAGCTGCACGGATTGCCGGGTTGGTTTCGTAGGCTTCCTGCACCAGGGTTCCCAACAGGCAGGTGAATTGCGATATCTCGCCTTGCAATATCTTTTTGCGAAAATCCACATAGCCGAGCAGCCGGTCCAGTGGATCTGCAAGCTTGCGGTAAGCCTGGTGCGAAAACAATCCCTCGGCCATGGCGCCGAAATGGGCAGCAGCAGCCACGGCCAGATCTTCCTTGGTCTCAAAGTGATGAAAAAACGCACC
>JANMPF010000416.1:0-1776 GCA_031369725.1 Rhodobiaceae bacterium
TGCGCTGGCAGCAGTCGTTGAAATCCGAGCGGCGCATGGCCGCCAAAACGCTGGAAGCCTATGGGCGGGATATCACGCAATTTGGCCATTTCCTGGCGGATCACCTGGGGCAGGCGGCGGGCATTGCCGATTTGAGTGGGCTCACGGCAATGGATTTCCGCTCCTTCATGGCACGGCGGCGCAAAGCGGGTGTTGAAAGCCGAACCCTGGCGCGGCAGCTTTCCGCCATTCGCTCGTTTTTCCGTTTTGCGGAGCGCAATGGTCATTTCAGGAATGCATCACTGTTATTGCTGCGCTCTCCCAAGCTTGCCCATTCGGTGCCAAAGCCATTGAGCATTGCAGCGGCGTTAAGAGTTGCCGATGGGGATATGCTATACACTGACGAAACACCAAAATGGGTGGAAGCACGCGACCGGGCGGTACTCACATTGCTTTACGCCTGTGGACTTCGTATTTCCGAAGCCATTGGCCTTACCTTGAACCAGTCAAAATCCAACCCGCTGGTGATCACCGGCAAGGGCGGCAAAACGCGCATTGTGCCGGTACTATCGCTCGTGCGGGAAGTACTTGATGGTTATATTGCCCTATGCCCGTTTTCCCTGAAACCCAGCGAACCGATGTTTCGCGGGGTTCGAGGGCGTCCGCTCAACGCGCGCAATATCCAGTTGTTGATCGAAACCATGCGGGGTGCCCTGAATTTGCCTGACACGGCAACGCCCCATGCACTGCGGCATTCATTCGCCACCCATCTGCTTGGCAATGGTGCTGACCTTCGGGTGATCCAGGAGTTGCTTGGCCATGCCAGTCTGTCGTCGACGCAGATCTATACGGAAGTGGACCGTGCCCATTTGCTTGAACAATATCGCAAGGCACACGCGCAAATCTGAGGCTTGCAGTGGTGGCTGGCTTTGCGTAGCTCTCCTGCATGCCCAGCATTGATCATGTTACCTCGGATTTGGATATGCCCGCCGCGACAACTGTTGTTGTCATTGGCGGCGGTATCATCGGCGTTGCAACCGCACTTGAACTGGCTGCCCGCGGCGTGCCAGTTGTGCTGCTGGAAAAAGGAATCATTGCGGGTGAACAGTCGAGCCGCAACTGGGGCTGGTGCCGGCAAATGGGCCGTGATTCACGGGAAATTCCACTGATACTCGAGTCGCTCAAAATGTGGCGTGGCATGAATGAGCGGGTTGGCGCTGAAACGGGCTACCGCCAGAGCGGCATCATTTATCTCGCGGAAACCGATGCTGAACTGGCCGTGAAAGAAAAATGGTTTGCGGATAATGTGAAGCACTACGGCCTTGATACACGATTGGTGTCGGGTGCTGAAGCAAATGCCTTGCAGCCGGGTGCCACCCGAAAATGGAAGGGCGCCCTGTACACGTCTGCCGATGGCCGGGCCGAACCCTTTCTTGCGGTGCCCGCCATGGCGCGGGCGGCTCAAAAACTTGGCGTCAAGATATTTCAGGGTTGTGCCGTGCGCGGTGTTGAGATAGCCGGAGGCAGCATGAAATCGGTTGTCACCGAAAGAGGCCGGATTGCCTGTGAACAGGTGGTGCTTGCCGGAGGTGCCTGGTCGCGCCGCTTCCTGCATAATCTCGGTGTCGCGTTTCCACAGCTCACCGTCGTCAATTCCGTCATGCGAACGGCACCTCTTGATGCCGGCGTTGAGAAAGGCTGCTCGGGCGGCAAGTTTGCGTTTCGCAAACGTCTGGATGGCGGATATACGATCAGCCACCGTCAGCTTTCCGTTGCCGACATCATGCCTGACAGTTT
>JANMPF010000185.1:0-6399 GCA_031369725.1 Rhodobiaceae bacterium
TGACCTTCATCGCGTTGTTTCTGGTCATTCCCATGTTGTGGGCCGTATATTCCGCCAAAGAACTTGCAACATTCGCCAGTTATACCAGTGCGGGAAATGCCACTTTCAAATTGAATGCCACGCCAGCAAGCCTGATTTCACTTGTTGTCATCAACTTGGTTATCCTGATTTTTACCCTGGGTGTCGCGCGACCCTTCATTCAGCAAAGGCTCATCCGCTACATGTGTGACCGCATCAGTGTCATCGGCACTATTGACGTTGATCACATTACCCAGTCCATGGCATACGTGGACAGAACTGGCGAAGGTCTCGCCGATGCTTTCGATATCAGCGTGATCTGATGGCGATTGAGGCCCGCTACTTTGATGGCGAAACAGCCCGTGACTACAGGGTAAATGTGAGCCTAGATGCAAATGGCATTGCCTTTGTCGGTGATGGTGTTGCGTCGAAATTCTGGAGTCTTGCAGGAATTGGCGCCATTGATACGCCGCAGCCAGGCCACGTGTTGCGGCTTGCTCACATCAGCAACCCAGGTGCCCGCCTCAGCATTCGAAGTGAAGAGTTTCAAATCCAGCTCTTGCGCCTGGCACCACATCTTGGGGGTGGTTTCAATTCACAAAAGACCATGCGTGTCGCCATGTGGATTGGCGGCGGCATCGCACTGCTCGCGGGCCTTGCCTATTTCACCCTGAATTTTGCCCCGCAGAGATTTGCCATCCTGTTGCCGGATAAATGGACCCAGCACATTGGCGCACAGATGGAAGCGTCACTTGTCGACAATGCGAAGGTATGTCACACGCCGCAAGGCGATGTAGCCCTTGCTGCAATGGTCGAGCATCTGGCGGAAGGTGATCCTGACTTGCCGCCGATCCAAATTCACGTCTACAACATTCCCGTCATGAATGCCTTCACCCTTCCCGGTGGCCATATCGTGATGACACGTGCGCTGATTGAGAAAGCCGAAAGCCCGGAAGAGGTGGCTGGCGTTCTTGCCCATGAAATGGGCCACGCAACCCACCATGATTCCGAAGCGCAATTGTTACGCATAACGGGTTTGCAAATCCTGTTGAGCGTGGCCACCGGAACCTCAGGTGGCACCAACGCCACTTCCGTGGCAGGCCTTGCCGCCATCATGCATTCAAGCCGCCAGGCCGAGCGCGACGCTGATGCCTATGCAGTGAAAACAATGACCGCAGCGCACATTGACCCCATTGCATTAGGTAACTTCTTCAGGAAAATGTTGGCAGGTGAAGGAAAACCATCCAGCGGAACGCTATCAAAATTCGGCGATATATTTTCCACCCACCCCGGCACTGAGGACCGCATCGGCCAGATCAAGCCTTTGCGTGCTGGAGCCGAAGTGGAACCCGTCCTGACCCAGGCCCAGTGGAAAGACTTGCAGGGAATCTGCGGCTAGCCGCGCGTAATTTTCGCCGCTCCGCCCATGTAATTCCGCAGCACCTCTGGAATGGTGACACTGCCATCGTCATTCTGGTAGTTCTCAAGAATGGCAACCATGGTGCGGCCAACGGCAAGACCCGAACCATTCAACGTGTGAACGTAGCGTGGTGCCCTGCCGTCAGCGGGTTTGAAACGCGCCTCCATGCGGCGGGCCTGGAAATCGCCCAATTGTGAGCATGATGAAATTTCGCGGTAGGCGTTCTGGCCTGGAAGCCACACTTCAATATCGTAAGTCTTCCTGCTGCCAAAACCCATATCTCCCGTACACAAGATAATCGTGCGGTAAGGGAGTTTCAATTGCTTCAAAACTTCTTCGGCGCACCCCAGCATGCGGGTATGTTCAGCCTCAGCTTGCTCAGGACCAACGATCGAAACCAATTCAACCTTGGAGAACTGGTGCTGGCGGATCATGCCGCGCGTATCCCTACCCGCAGCGCCTGCCTCGGCGCGAAAGCATGGTGTATAGGCGGTCATGCGGATGGGAAGTATTTTTTCATCCAAAACGCTTTCGCGCACGATATTGGTGAGCGAAGCTTCAGCGGTTGGTATGAGCCAATGTCCGGATGTTGTCTGAAACAGGTCTTCCCTGAACTTGGGCAATTGGCCAACACCGAACATGGCATCATCACGCAGCATGAGGGGTGCATAAACCTCCGTATAACCATGATGCTCCGTATGCAAATCAACCATGAATTGGCCAAGTGCCCGCTCGAGCCTGGCGAGTTGGCCTTTGAGAATGACAAAGCGCGCACCCGACAATTTGGCCGCCGTTTCAAAGTCCATCAGGCCGAGCCATTCGCCAATATCAAAATGCTGGCGTGGTTCGAACGCGAAATGCGGCTTTTCACCCCACGCGTGAAGTTCCACATTGTCATGCTCATCCTTGCCCTGCGGCACACCTTCCATTGGAATATTTGGAATGACGGCCAGTGCGTCACTGAGCTTTTGCGTGAGCAGCCGTTCGGTTTCCTCACCACTCAAAATGAAATCCTTCAAGCCGGCGACCGCAGCTTTCAACGTATCCGCCTTGGCCTTGTCTCCCGCCTTCATCGCGTCGCCGATTTCTTTCGACAGGGAATTCCTGCGGCTTTGGGCATCCTGCAGTTTTTGGATATGATCGCGCTTTTCAGCATCGATCCTCAGAAGTTCTGCCGATACAGGAGCAAGGCCGCGCAAGCCCAGGCCCCGGTCGAAAGCTTCCGGGTTATCCCTTATGGTTTTGATATCATGCATCTGCCACATCCTTCGCGGCCTGGGCTTTCGCCCGGCGCCGTTCCAAAAACCATACCGCAAACACGGCGATTTCAAAAAGTCCCATCAGCGGAATGGCCATGGCGATCATCGAAATCGGGTCAGGTGGCGTAATGATTGCGGCAACCGCACATACGCCCACCACGGCAAAGCGGCGGCCCTTGGTCAGCATTTCGTAATTCACCACGCCAATATGGCCGAGCAGGGTGAGAATGACAGGCAGCTGGAACGTAAGACCAAAGGCCAGGATCAATGTCATGACGAAATCGAGATAGGCTTCAACGTCAGGCATGAGCTGAATGGCATTTGAACCGTTTTCACCTGTGGAAGCAGCGAGGTTATAGAAGAAGTGGATGGCAAAAGGCAGCAGGATGAAATAAACCATGGCAGCACCCAGCACGAAGAAAATCGGCGTGGCGATGAGATAAGGAAACAGTGCCTGGCGTTCGTTCTTGTAAAGTCCGGGTGCCACAAAGCGGTAGAGCTGAGTGGCAATCAGCGGGAATGACACGAACATGCCGCCGAACATGGCGATTTTCAGTTTCACCAGAAACACACCCAGCAGCCGTGTGGAAATCAAACTCACATCGGTTCCTGTGCCCCATTTGAATGGCAGTATGAGATAATGCAGTATGTGTGATGAAAAGAAAAAGGCAACCACCAGTGTCACCATGAATCCCGCCACGCAGTAAATCAGCCTGGTGCGCAACTCGATTAAATGATCAAGAAGCGGGGCCTCCGAGGCGTCAATATCTTCTTTCGTCATGATTTCGGCGCTTCATCCTGAGCATCGAAATATTTGTCGAAGTCGTTGTTTTTGGCTGGCAGACTTAGTCCAATGTCGTTTTTCACCGACGTCATTGGGTTACCGGTTTTAAGCGCTGCCAAATCCTTTTTGACATCTTCAAGGCCTGCGTCCTTCATGGCGGAATCCACATGCCCTTGAAATTCACGCGACATGCTGCGCACCTTCGTCATCATGCGGCCAAAGGCACGCAAGACTTTGGGCAAGTCCTTTGGACCGATCACGATAACCGCAATCAGGGCAAGAACAAACATTTCGGAATAGCCGACGCCAAAGTCAAACATGAGTATCCAGGCCCCTCGAAGGTCTTAGGTCTTGACCTTCTTCGCGTTGGATTTGACGTCGGCATCTGCGGTTTTTTCCAGTGTTTTTACGTCTTCAACGGCATCCTCGGCAGGATCATCAGCCATGCCTTTTTTGAAGCTCTTGATGCCTTTGGCGACATCTCCCATCAAATCTGACACTTTGCCCTTGCCACCGAAAACCACCATCACGACAACGAGCAACAACACCCAATGCCACCACGAAAAACTACCCATCTGAAACTCCCAAAAAACCAAAATCAATCATTGTCGGCCAGTATCGCAGAAACCGCCTGCCGCCGCAACCAATGCCACAACCCTTCAAATGCGATCTGAACTGGCCTTTGTAAAGGCTAAAACGTGATCGTGATCAAGAAATATGGACCTTACGCTGCTTGATGGGTAACGCGGTTGCGGCCCTCGCGCTTGGCACGGTATAGGCCCTGGTCGGCACGTTGCAGGATCTCATCCATCTTGTCATCCGGTCCCGCAAGACAGGATATGCCAAGCGACACCGTTATATTCAGTGCGCCCGTCAAGGCTCCGACATTAAAGGGCCGTGCGGCAACTGATTTGCGGATACGCTCGGCTATTTTATCGGCAACGGCAATTTCAGTTCCGGGCAGAACAACGATGAACTCTTCTCCGCCAACCCGGCAGGCCATATCCATAGTTCTGATGTTCTCACGAATTCGTGCCGACAATTCCTGCAACACCTTGTCGCCAACGTGGTGGCCATGGGTATCGTTGACCGGTTTGAAAAAGTCCACGTCAACCGCAAGGATCGAGAGCGGCTTGCCACGATTTATCGAATGGCCCACGAGATGGTTGAGATGGGTTTCCAGATAACGGCGATTGTAAAGTCCTGTGAGGCCATCGGTCACCGCCATTTCAATGGATGCCTGCACGCTCACACGCAGCTGTTCGGCATAGCGTGCCCGGCGCACTTGCGTGTTCACCCGCGCCATGAGTTCCTGGCGGTCTATGGGACGAATGAGATAGTCGTTCACACCCATGTCAAGTGCGCGCATCAGGCGCGGCTGGTCATCTGGCGAAACAACAACAAGAAGCGGTGTCTGCCGGGTTTTTTCCAGTGACTTCAATTGCGAACAAAGCCGCAAGCCGTCAAATTCCTCACCATCCAGGTTGACGATGATCATCTCGAAATTCACCGAACTTTCGGCCACAAAGGAGGCAACAGTCATTGGATCATCGACTGCCGTTACCTCATGACGTCCCAGCAGTGAGGTTTTTATGCGCTCAAAAAAATTGGAGTGGTTATCAACGACGAGAACTTGGCCAGGACGCGATTCCAATGTGTTGTCGTTCTTGGCAACAATTCCCATTGCTTCGCTCGACACAGCTCGCGCCCGCAATTCATCCGACAGCATTTTCAGGCGAACCAGGCTCTTGATGCGGCAGAACAGGGCAACGTCGTTTACCGGCTTGGTAAGAAAATCATCAGCTCCGGCTTCAAGCCCGCGCACCCGGTCTTCAAGTTGGTCCAGTGCCGTGACCATGATAACGGGAATATGGTGGGTTTGTGAATTGGTTTTCAGGCGTTTGCACACCTCGATGCCGTCAATGCCAGGCATCATTACATCCAGCAATATGATGTCTGGCTTGGTGCGTTGCACCGCTTCCAGGGCATCAACACCATTCATCGCCGTAACGACTTCGAAATATTCGGCAGAAAGTTTTGCCTCCAGCAAACGGACATTCGCCAAAATGTCATCAACAACAAGAATGCGGGCTGTCATTTTGACTTACCTATAAACCCGTCAATGGTTTTGAGAAAACTGATCACCGAAATGGGCTTGGAAACGTAGGCCTCACAGCCACCTTCGCGAATTTTCTGCTCGTCGCCTTTCATGGCAAATGCGGTAACCGCAATCACCGGAATGGCGCGCAGCTCGTCGTCCTCCTTCAGCCACTTGGTAACTTCAATGCCGGAAACCTCGGGCAATTGAATATCCATGAGAATGAGATCCGGCATATGCTTGCGGGCGAGATCCAGGGCTGACAGGCCATCACGGGTTTGCACCACGTTGTAGCCATGGGCTTCAAGCAAGTCGTTGAACAGTTTCATGTTCAACTCATTGTCCTCCACCACCAGCACGGTTTTGGGCTTCTCAGGCATGTCCCCAGGTATCCTCACGATTTCGGCGGTGTTGGTAGTCAATACTTCCATAACAAACGCATACCCCCATTTTTGTAGTGCCTGCCCTGTCGGACAGGGCGCAACGCTGCTACGAATACTCTTTCCTTGGTCATATTGAGGCGATTCCGTCACTAATGACTTAATTCACGCCCTCCGGTTGGGAGGCTTAGTAATTTTGGTTAACTGGTCACAAAAATGATACTTAAAACACCCCGTAATGTGGAGCAGCCACAGGTAATCGCATTGAAAGCATTGGCTTTTCTGGTAAGCGACCAAGACAGGCTGGGTTCCTTTTTGGTTTCCTCCGGCATGGATTTGCACGCCCTCAGGGAACAGGCTGGCGACATAAATATGCAGGCGGGGCTTCTGGACCACATTCTGTCCGATGAAAATCTACTATTGGAGTTTGCAGCCGAGCT
>JANMPF010000204.1:0-1553 GCA_031369725.1 Rhodobiaceae bacterium
AGACCTTAGCGAAATCGCCGAATTCCTCCGCGACAATGTGCCGGAAATAAAGTTCCGCGCCGCCCATGGCCGTATGGCCCCCACCGAACTTGAAGACATCATGTCAGGTTTCTATGACCGCAAATTCGATGTGCTGCTGTCCACCACGATTGTCGAATCCGGCCTCGATATTCCAACCGCCAATACCCTGATCATCCACCGCGCCGACATGTTCGGCTTGGCCCAGCTCTACCAGTTGCGAGGCCGCGTGGGCCGCTCCAAACAGCGCGCCTATGCCCTGTTCACCACCCCGCCCAACCGCACCATGACGGAAGCTGCCGAACGCCGCCTGAAGATTCTGCAATCCCTCGATTCGCTTGGCGCAGGGTTCACACTTGCCAGCCACGATCTCGACTTGCGTGGCGGCGGCAATCTCCTCGGCGAAGAGCAATCCGGCAACATCAGGGAAGTAGGCTACGAACTCTATCAAACCATGCTTGAGGAAGCCGTGGTCAAGATGCGAACCGGCAATGAACTGGAGGAAGCTGAAGGCACCTGGTCGCCGCAAATCAATGTGGGAACCTCGGTTCTCATTCCAGAGAAATTTGTCTCAGACCTGCAGGTGCGCCTTGGCCTCTATCGCCGCCTGGCTGACTTGCATGAACAATCAGACCTCGAGGCATTTGGCGCCGAGCTGCATGACCGCTTCGGCCGGCTGCCCGACGAAGTGCAGCATCTCATCGAAGTTGTCTCCATCAAGCTCCTCTGCCGGGCGGCCAATGTGGCCAACGTGGACGCAGGGCCAAAAGGCGTTGTGCTGGGTTTCCGCAAGGACACTTTCCCCAATCCCGTTGCACTTGTACAATGGATCGGCGGGCAGGGCTCCCTTGCCAAGTTGCGCCCGGACATGAAGCTGGTCATCCTGCGCACCTGGAAATCCCCCGAGGAACGCCTGAAAGGCACGCGGGCAGTTATGCAGAACCTGGTGAAGCTAGCGTCCTGATTGCTTCCGCCCTCATGGATTGTGCCACAGCGTGGTCGCCTCAAAGCCGGGCAGAGGTTGCTTTTCCGGCCTGCCGATCGTGTTCCACCGCGCCACCCACTGTCCACCCGCATCATAAAACGGAATGATGTAGAAGCCTGACACCAGCAGGCGGTCCTCGGCCCGCACAGCAGCGGCAAACTCTTCCTGGGATTTGGCCGAAAGCATGGCGGCAATTGCCGCATCAACCTTTGGATCCGCAATGCCGGGATAGTTGCGGGTGCCTTGGGTCGCCTTGCCGTCACTGCCGAAATAGAATTTCTGCTCGTTGCCAGGCGACAGCGAGTTGAACCAGGTGGCAGGGATCATGTCATAGTCATAGGTTTTTTGAAGGCTGGCAAACTGGGCGGAATCCACGATGCGCACATCGGCCTTGATGCCAATTTGCTGCAGCGTGCGTTGGTAATGCAGGGCGATCTTTTCCTGGTCCTTGTTTTGAACCGAAATTGTAAATGCGAAAGCCTCACCATCGGCATTCACCAAACCTGTGTCTTTCACCGTCCAGCCCGCTTCGCCCAACAGATCAACCGCT
>JANMPF010000293.1:0-8089 GCA_031369725.1 Rhodobiaceae bacterium
TGATGCCATTGCAACAACTCTTTCTGTGGTTCTGGCCTGCCATGGCACGGGTTTTTCCCATGCACTATCACCGCATCGTGCTGCGCATTCTCGGTGTGCGCGTTTCCATCGAAGGCGAGCCCCTGAAATCAGGTCCGGCAATTCTCGCGGCAAACCACGTGTCGTGGTTGGACATCGTGATTATGAGTTCGCTGGCGCCAGTTTCCTTCATTGCCAAAAGGGACGTCAAGGCCTGGCCATTCTTTGGCCAGCTGGCACGCCTGCAACGCACGGTCTTTGTCGATCGCCACCGCCGCCATTCAACCGGCAGCTCACGCGATGAAATGCGGCAAAGACTGGCAACAGGTAACATTCTGGTACTCTTCGCCGAAGGCACTTCAGGTGATGGTGCCAGCGTGAAACCTTTCAAGTCAGCCTTCTTTTCCGCCGTCGAGCCAGGCCAGGTACCGCTACAGCCCATAAGCATTGCCTATACAGGCCACCGCAACCTGCCCATGACACGGCGCCAGCGGCCACTTTACGCCTGGTATGGCGACATGGAATTGCCGCCGCATCTCTGGCAGGCCCTCAGTTATGGACCTATAGAAATAAAAGTCATCTGTCATGCGCCCCTCGCGATTGCCGATGCCGGTGACCGCAAGGCCCTTGCCAAAACCGTTGAAAACACAATTCGCCATGGCCTTGTTCACGCGCTTCACGGCAGGCCCAAAACACGCTAAGAGCCGATCCATGAAATCCGTTTACCTGAAAACCTACGGTTGCCAGATGAATGTCTATGACAGCGACCGCATGCGCGACACGCTGCGGGCGCTCGGCTATGCCGAAACCGCAAAGCCCGATAACGCCGATCTTGTCATCTTCAACACCTGCCACATTCGCGAACATGCCGCCGAAAAGGTCTATTCAGAGCTTGGCCGCATCAGGAAATTAAAAAAACACAAACCCGACATGCTGGTGGCCGTGGCAGGTTGCGTGGCGCAAGCCGAAGGTGCTGAAATTATCCGCCGCGCCAAAACCGTTGATCTGGTATTTGGTCCGCAAACCTACCATCGCCTGCCAGATCTTATCGCGCGGCACCTGGAAACCGGCGCTGCCATTGTCGAAACCGAATTTCCTGCTGAAGATAAATTTGCAGCCCTTGAACAGCAATCCGCCCACAACGTGCTTAGTCGCAACGTCTCTGCCTTCCTCACCGTGCAGGAGGGCTGTGACAAATTCTGCACCTTCTGTGTGGTGCCCTATACCCGCGGCGCTGAGTTCTCGCGTAGCCCCCAGCAAATCTTGACGGAAGCCCGCAAGCTGGTGGAAGCGGGGGTTCGCGAAATCACCTTGCTCGGCCAGAACGTCAATGCTTACCATGGCGAGGGCACATCACTTGCAAGCCTCATCGCAAAACTGTCACAAATTGATGGCATCAAACGCTTGCGCTACACCACCAGCCACCCAATGGATATGGACGACGCGTTGATTGAAGCCCATGCCAACAATCCAAAACTGATGCCCTTCCTGCATCTTCCCATCCAGTGTGGCAGCGACCGCATCCTGAAAGCCATGAACCGTGGCCACGATGTTGATTATTATTTCGAGACCGTCGCCAAGGTGCGCAAAGCCAGACCAGACATGGCCCTGTCAGGCGATTTCATTGTGGGTTTCCCCGGTGAAACGGAAGCTGATTTTGAAGCGACACTGAATTTGATTGAAGCCGTGGGTTATGCCAGCGCTTATTCCTTCAAATATTCGCCCCGTCCTGGAACCCCGGCCGCGGACCGTGAAGATCAGGTGCCCGACGCCGTGGTAACCGAGCGCCTGGCCCGCATCCAGGCCCTTATCCAGGCCCGGCAAACCGCCTTCAACCAGTCCTGTCTGGGCAGAACCATGGCCGTGCTTTTGGAGAAAAAGGGCCGTTTTGAAGGCCAATTGGTGGGCCGTTCACCCTATTTGCAACCCGTGCACGTTAGTGGCAGTATCAGCGACATCGGAACAATTAAGCACGTGAAAATAGAAGCTATTGGAACTAACAGTCTTTCAGGCCATTATGCACCTGTCGAAACATGATTCTGGGGTTAAACGTAACATTAGGAGACCGTAAGATTTGAATCCGCCAGTCAGCGCAGCTCAGCTCGCAAACCCGAAATCCACGTCTCAAACTGATGATTCTGATACCCTTACCCTCGCTTTCGATGATAACCGCCTCCTGTCGCTTGTCTTTGGTGAACATGATGAGCACATTGCCCTTGTCGAGCATCGCCTGGCTGTCGTCATCACGCCGCGCGGCAACCGGGTCTCCATTCGAGGGCTGGGGCAGGCCCGCGACAACGCCAAGAATGTTCTCACCCAGCTTTATTTGCGCGCCAAGCGCGGTCTTGAAATAAACCGTGGTGAAGTTGAAGGCACCATCCGCATGAATCAGGCCGTACCCGAAAAGGAAGTGAAGGAAGGCACCGTTCGCACACGGCGCAAAATGGTGATGCCGCGCACGCCGCGGCAAAAGGAATATGTGGAAGCCATTCGCAAGAATGAATTGGTATTTGGCATTGGCCCCGCCGGTACGGGAAAAACCTACATCGCGGTTGCCTGTGCCGCCGAAGCTTTGATGAACGGCGAAGTGGACCGCATCATTCTGTCGCGCCCTGCCGTTGAAGCAGGCGAGCGCCTGGGCTTCCTGCCGGGCGACATGAAGGACAAGGTCGATCCCTATCTCCGCCCGCTTTACGACGCGCTCTATGACATGATGCCGGCAGCCCTCGTCACCAAGGGCTTGGCCGAAAACCAGATTGAAATCGCTCCCCTTGCCTTCATGCGTGGCCGTACCCTGTCTTCGGCCTTTATCATATTGGACGAGGCGCAAAATACCACGCCACAACAAATGAAAATGTTTCTGACAAGGCTTGGTGAAGGTAGCCGCATGGTGGTGACCGGCGATCCAAGCCAGGTCGATTTGCCGTCGGGTGCCACATCAGGCCTTGACGATGCCTGCCGCGTTCTTGCCGGCGTCCAGGGTTCAGCCCAGATCAAGTTCTTAACCGCTGACATTGTGCGCCATGCATTGGTGGGCCGCATCGTTGCGGCCTATGACAAGCTGGGCGCCAAGGTTCGAAATCTCGCATCGCCCAAATGAATTTGGAAATTTCGGTTGAAGGCAAGGATTGGAAAGCTGTTGCCAATCTCAGGAAGCTCACACGCCAAGCCGTCAAAGCCGCAGCGGCCGACGATGATGTTTCGTTAAGCATACTGTTTACAACCGATGCCAAGATCGCTGAAATCAACAGCCAGTGGCGGGGCCTTGCCTATGCCACCAATGTGTTGTCCTTTCCCGTTTCCACTGAAGCGCCTGTGCCAAACGGCGAGCCGCGCCCCTTGGGTGATATCGTCCTGGCCTATGGCACAATCGCCAGGGAAGCTGCTGAACAGAAAAAGCCCATCGCAAACCATGTCACCCATTTAATCGTACATGGGCTTTTGCATCTGCTAGGATACGACCATGAAGAGGGTGCCGATGCTGAAATCATGGAAGCCCGCGAAATTGAGATTTTGGCAAGGCTGGGAATTGCAGATCCATATAAATCATGAGTAACGACAACACACCTGAGCCCCGCCGTGAGGGGTTTGTGCAAAGATTGAAAAATCGCCTGTTAAGACCCCGCGACAAGGGTTTGCGCGAAGACTTGCAAAGCGTCATCGCAACCCACGCGGCCCAGAACCCCGGTGAAGAACTGGGCATTGAAACCAGATCCATGATGCGCAACCTGATCGCATTTTCCGATTTGCGCGTCGATGACGTGATGGTGCCGCGCGCCGACATTCTGGCAATCGAAGACAGCGCCACCATGCGCGAGCTCCTGCTCAAATTCAACGAAGCCAATCATTCAAGGCTTCCGGTTTACCGTGAAACCCTTGATGATGTCGTGGGCATGATCCATGTGAAGGATTTCATGCGCTGGATGACGGTAAAGGGTGCCAAGAGCAAGACGAAAACCAGGCTTTCAAGCATCTCTGTATCCGCCACCGATCTTTCCCTCACCGTAAAACAAACCGCGCTTTACCGCGAAGTCCTGTTTGTGCCGCCCTCCATGCCGGCAGCCGATCTGCTGCTCAAAATGCAGGCCGACCATATGCACCTCGCCATCGTGATTGATGAGTATGGCGGCAGCGACGGTCTGGTGTCCATTGAGGATCTGGTTGAGGAAATCGTTGGCGATATTTCTGATGAACACGACACCGATGATGAAAAGCTCATCAAGCGCCAGGATGAAAACACCTATGTGGCCGACGCCCGCGTGCAAATCTCGGAAGTCGATAAATTGCTCGGCGTTGATCTCCTCTCCGATGAAGAAGAAGATGAAGCCGATACGCTTGGCGGGCTGATCTTCGAAATGGCAGGCCGCCTGCCGGCCCGTGGCGAAATCATCAAGCATTCCAGCGGCCTCGAATTCGAAATCCTGCAGTCTGATCCACGGCGTGTAAAGCGCATCCGCATTCATGTGAAGAAACCGGCGCCAAACACTGATGAGGTCGCCAACGATTCCGGTGCTTAAAGCAGGCCCGCCGCTATTGCGTGCTGGCGCAGGTTCACTTCCGGCCGTGCGCCTACGTGGGAAATGATTTCCGCCGCAGCAAGGCTTCCCAGCTGGGCTGAGCGTGCATTGCCGAAACCTTTGGTAAAGCCAAACAGGAATCCTGAAGCGTAGAGATCGCCAGCCCCTGTCACGTCCACCACATGCGAAACGGCAAGGGCAGGAGCTACGATAACGTCTTCACCCTGTGCCACCACACTTCCCTGCGCGCCGCGCGTGACCACCGCAATTCTGCAGTCCCGGCGCAGGGCCTGTAATGCGCCATCAAAATTCTGCGTGCGGTAAAGCGACTTGATTTCCGTCTCGTTGCCAAACACGATATCGATGTTATGTCTGATGAGCTCAAGAAAACTGTCCCGGTGGCGTTCCACACAGAATGAATCAGAAAGCGTGACAGAAGTCAGGCGGCCGGCTTTGCGCGCAATTTTTGCCGCAAGCTTGAAGGCTTCCTTGGCCTCCGGCTTGTCCCACAGGTAACCCTCCATGTAAGTCACCTTGGCAGCAGATACGATGGTCGCATCAACATCAGAGGCATTGAGATGCACACAAGCGCCAAGATAGGTGTTCATCGTACGCTCACCCTCAGGTGTCACCAGAATGAAAGAGCGCGCTGTGGCGGGGCCATCGGTTGCAGGCTTGGAATCAAATTGAACACCTTGCCCGCGCATGTCGTGGCGGTAAATGCCGCCAAGCTGGTCAGCCTTCACCTTGCCAAAATAGGCGGCTTTCCCGCCAAACGAAGCAACACCCGCCGCCGTGTTGCCGGCAGAGCCCCCGGAAATTTCAACGGCAGGTCCCATGCTGGCGTAAAGTTCTTCAGCGCGCGGCTCTTCAATCAGGTTCATTGAACCCTTCACCAAGCCATTCCTTCGCACAAAGGCGTCATCAACCTTGGCAATCACGTCAACAATGGCATTGCCAATTGCCAAAACATCTATCGGGGCTTGCGCCATGTCTCTTGAACCTCATTTTTGCGACCGTCCGTAGCCCATGCCCCTTGCGGTGGCAAGCCTGAACCCCTACTTACCAGACCCATGATACCTGCCGCATTCAAAGCCCTTGGCGACCTGCTCTCCAGCGATTTCCGTTCCGTGCTGCTCAAGGCAATTGCCATGGCGCTGGCGCTGTTTGCTGCCATCCTCGTGGGCGTCGAAATTGTGCTGTCGCATCTCTCGTCAATTCCCTGGGCATGGGCGGAAACCCTCGCCGCCATTGGCACAGGCCTCGTCCTTGCTGTCGCCTTCTTCTTCATGATGTCGCCAGTTGTGGCAATATTCGCGGGCCTCTTTCTCGATAACATCGCAGCAAGGGTTGAACAGCGCCATTACCCGCAGGATGCTGTGGGCACACCCTTGTCGGGCTATCGTGCCATGACAACCTCACTGCAATTTGCCGTCTTGGTTTTGTTGGTAAACCTTGCAGCATTACCGCTCATTTTCACCGGTGTCGGGGCAGCTGCCCTGGTGACCATTAACGCTTACCTTCTCAGCCGCGAATATTTTGAAATGATTGCCATGCGCCATCTCCCGGTTGCGGATGCCCGTCTTCTTCGCAGGCACAATGCACCATCGATTTTTGTGGCAGGCTTCATCCCGGCCCTTCTGTCACTGGTCCCCATCGTGAATTTGGTGGTGCCCCTGTTTGCCACGTCCTACTTTGTGCACATCTTCAAGCGGGTGCCGGCGTCTTCTCCTTGAACCGGCACAGTTCGGCAACCGGGCAGCGCCAGCATTCGGGCTTTCGCGCCTTGCAAATATAGCGCCCGTGTAAAATCAGCCAGTGATGGGCGTGACGGAGATAGGTTTTAGGGATGACCTTCAGCAATCCCCTCTCCACTTCGAGGGGGGTTTTTCCCGGTGCCAGCCCCATGCGGTTTCCAAGCCTGAACAAGTGTGTATCAACCGCAATGGTGGGCTCGCCAAAAACGATGTTAAGAACCACATTGGCCGTTTTGCGCCCCACACCCGGCAGCGCTTGCAGGGCCTCACGATTGTTGGGAACCTTGCCATCATGTTTGTCGATGAGTGCTTGCGACAGCGCGATCACATTTTTCGCCTTGGTGCGGTAAAGTCCAATGGATTTGACATATTCGCGTAACTCATTCTCGCCGAGTTCCACCATTTTCTCAGGAGTGTCGGCAATTTTGAAAAGTGCGGCCGTTGCACGGTTCACGCCAGTATCGGTGGCCTGTGCCGAAAGCACCACGGCAACCAGAAATGTGAAGGTATTGATGGATTCCAGCTCGCCTTTCGGCTCGGGCTCAATCTCGTGAAAACGCCGGAACACCTCGTCCACCTCCTGCGACGTCAAGCGTCTTGCCTTGGCCATGATTCCCCTGCTCAATATGCATCTCTTTGCCGAGGTCTAGCATGGAACATTCGAACCCCAAATCCTGGCGTGCCACGTTAACGCCGCACCGCTCGTTAACGCGCCAAGGCTTCATTGTTCTCATGGCCGTCATTGCCGCTTTGAACCTCGCAATCGGCCTGTTCTTTTACATCATGGGCGCTTGGCCCGTGGTGGGTTTCATGGGGCTGGACGTGGCCCTCATCTGGTGGGCCTTCAACAAGAACTTTGCCGATGCGCGCCGCGCCGAACGCATTGAAATCACCGCCCACGAACTGGTGCTGGAAAGGCTTTCCGAAAAATGCCCGCCAAGGCAACAACGCTTCGTGCGCCGTTGGGTAAGGGTTGAATTGGAGGAAGACAGGGAACGCGAGCTTGTTGGCTCGCTTTACCTGCGCTTTAAGGGAAAGCGCACGGAAATAGCCAGTTTCTTAGGCGCCGAGGAGCGCCAGGCCTTTGCCAGGGAATTGCAGGCAGCTCTCATAAATCCGCATTTCTGAGCAAGAAACGGGTGGCTCTTGGCTGTCCACCGCACTAACTTGGGCTCATGGAAAAGCAAACCAATGATTATGCACTTGTCAAACACACTCTGGCTTTCATCTCTGAAAACTGGCGTGACCAGCCCTCGCTCGACACGCTGGCTGGTCAGGCAGGCCTCAGCACCACCCATTTGCAGCGCCTGTTTACCCAATGGGCAGGCCTCAGCCCCAAGGCCTTTCTGCAGGCCGTAACCCTCGACCACGCCCGCGAACTCCTGCGTGATTCCGCCTCCATTCTGGATGCCTCCTATGAGCTTGGCCTTTCCGGACCAGGCCGCCTGCATGATCTTTTTGTCACCCATGAAGGCATGTCGCCCGGCATCTACAAGCTGCGCGGCCGCGGCCTCACCATGTCCTATGGCTTCCATGATTGCCCCTTCGGGCGCGCCCTCATTCTTGTCACCAATGACGGTTTGGCTGGTCTTGCCTTCGCCGATGAGGGCCAGGAAAAATCTGCCCTTGCCGACATGACCTCGCGCTGGCCGGAAGCCACTTACGCTGAAAATCCAGCGGCCACCGCACCCTACGCCCGGCGCATTTTCGAATCCGCCCACTGGAAGCCGGACCAGCCTTTGCGCGTAGTGTTCATTGGCACTGATTTTGAAATCCGCGTGTGGGAAACCTTGCTCC
>JANMPF010000329.1:0-2935 GCA_031369725.1 Rhodobiaceae bacterium
TGTTTCCCGGTGACACGGTGGAAACCTTGAGCGCCCGCGTGCTGGCCCAGGAACACAAGCTCTACCCCAAGGCGTTGACGCGCGTCTGCGCCGAACTCAGCCGCGCGGGCTCCACGTAAACCTTAGGGGGAGGCGTCAGCACCACGCCCTTGGCCACGTCCAGCCGCAAGGGACCGCGCGAACAGCCTTCGGCGTGTAAACGGGCAATCGTGCAGCGATCTTCGAGGTTAAGCTGTTGATATCTGGTTGCCATGGCGACACCTTAATCTCAATTTGGTGTTGCACTTCGTTTGTGAACTCAGGGGACCCAGTTTTCAATGCGCATGAACTATAACTTTGAATGCTCGTCACGCGGGCTCTGGGTCGCGACTTTCGTCGGGATGACAAAAAGGGTGTGCCGGGATGACGGATTGGGGGAGTGGAATGGCGGAGTTGGGGGTTGGTGGTGGTAAAGCACCACGAACTTACTCCACCGTGACTGACTTCGCCAGGTTCCGAGGCTGGTCAACATCAGTGCCGATGAACACGGCCGCATGATAGGCGAGCAGTTGCACCGGCACTGCATAAAGCAGCGGGCTAATGAAGGGGTGTGCTTTCGGCACACGAATGCGGTGGAAGGTTTTGTGGGCGTTGCTTTCATCATCGGTGATCAAAACAATCTTGCCGCCACGCGCTGCAACTTCCTCCATGTTTGAAATTGTCTTCTCAAACAACTCATCGTGTGGTGCAATGACAATTACCGGAATATTCTCGTCCACGAGCGCAATCGGCCCGTGCTTCAACTCGCCGGCCGCATAACCTTCGGCATGAATGTAGGAAATTTCCTTGAGCTTTAGTGCGCCTTCCATGGCGATGGGATAATTGATGCCACGGCCCAAATACAAAACATCCCTGGAATGGGCAATTTCACGCGCCACCGCGGCAATGTGTTTTTCCTGGCGGAGAATTTCCGACATGTGGCGTGGTGCTTCAATCAACGCACCAACAAGTTCCTGTTCAAGTGCTGGCGAAAGATGACCGCGTTGTTTGGCAGCAAGCAAGGCCAGACAGGCAAGTGCTGCAAGCTGGCAGGTGAATGCCTTCGTCGAAGCCACACCGATTTCCGGCCCGGCATAGGTGCGAAGGGCGATGCTGGCTTCACGCGCAATTGTCGACTCCGGCACATTGACAATTGCCAGCGTATGCTGCCCTTGCGATTTGCTGTAACGCAGGGATGCCAACGTATCGGCCGTTTCACCTGATTGTGAA
This sequence comes from Rhodobiaceae bacterium, assembly GCA_031369725.1. Classification (GTDB taxonomy): domain Bacteria; phylum Pseudomonadota; class Alphaproteobacteria; order Rhizobiales; family Aestuariivirgaceae; genus Aestuariivirga. The sequence goes on from JANMPF010000329.1 coordinate 1,249, forward strand.
ATTACAATTGACAGGCCATTGCGGGTCAGCGGCGCTTCGCGGTAACGAAACTCCGAAGCAATATCAACTTCCGTCGGCAACCTTGCCACACGTTCAAACCAATACTTGGCGACAAGCCCGGCATACGAAGCCGTGCCACAAGCCGTTATCGTCAGCCGGTCAAGGTCGGCGAAATCAAATGGCAATTCTTTAGGCAACTTTACAGTGCGCGTGGCAAAATCCACATACTCAGCCAACGTGTGGCCAACCACTTCCGGCTGCTCTTCAATTTCCTTCGCCATGAAGTGCCGGTGGTTACCCTTGTCCATCATCATGGATGAGGCCTGGCTGAAGTTCATGGGCCGTGACACCGGCAAATTCGCCGAATTGTAAATCTCAACCGTGTTGCGCGTGAGCACCGCCCAATCGCCATCCTCCAGATAAGTGACACGGTTGGTAAATGGGGCAAGTGCTATTGCATCCGAGCCCAAAAACATTTCACCATTGCCGTGGCCCACAGCCAATGGGCTGCCCCTTCGGGCACCTATCAACAAATCATTGTCGCTCTTGAACAAAATGGCAAATGCAAATGCCCCATGGAGTTTCGCCAACACGTCACGCACCGCGTCCCTTGGAGATTTCCCCTTGGACCGTTCATGCGCCAGCAAATGTGCAACGACTTCCGTGTCCGTTTGGGTTTGGAACACAGCACCAGTGCCTGCCAGTTCTTCCTTCAGCTCACGGAAATTTTCAATAATGCCGTTGTGAACGATCACCACGTCTCCCGCGACGTGCGGGTGCGCGTTGATTTCAGTGGCCGCACCATGGGTGGCCCAGCGTGTGTGGCCGATCCCGGTGACACCCATCATCGGCTGCAAGCGCAACAGCTCTTCCAAATTACGCAATTTGCCGGGCGCCCGGCGGCGTTCAATTTCGCCATGTTCAATGGTTGCAATGCCGGCTGAATCATAACCGCGATACTCCAGGCGGCGCAGCGCTTCCACAATGCTTAACGCCACCGGCTGTTTGCCAAGAATGCCAACAATTCCACACATGGCTGCTCCTAATCTTTCTTTGCCGCGGCTTTGCGGGCTTCTTTCATTTTGCGGTAGCGCAGGGCCCAGCCCTCCTTCACCCGCAGTTCACTGCGTGTAATGGCAAGGGCGTGGGCGGGCACATCCGCCGTAATAACGCTTCCAGCGGCTATAGTCGCGCCATCTCCAATTTTGACCGGTGCCACAAGAGCCGTGTTGGATCCTACAAAAACCTTGGTACCAATATCAGTAAAGTGCTTTTCATAGCCATCATAATTGCAAGTTATGGTTCCCGCCCCGATATTGCTGCCGGCCCCCACCCTGGCATCCCCGATATAGGTCAAGTGATTGGCCTTGGCACCCCGGCCGATGACAGCCTTCTTGACCTCAACAAAATTGCCGATATGGGCATCTTCGCCAATCTCGGCACCCGGGCGAAGCCTTGCAAAAGGCCCGATTTTTGCGCCATTGCCAATGCTTGTCCCTTCAATGTGGGAATTGGCGAAAATCTGCACGTTGTCGCCAACGGTAACCCCGGGTGCAAAAAACACATTGGGTTCGATCACAACATCAGTGCCAATTCTGGTATCTGCCGAGAAATAAACCGTATCCGGCGCTATCAGCGTGGCTCCCGCCAGCATGGCCTCGCGGCGATACCGGGCCTGAAGACTAGC
>JANMPF010000342.1:0-4197 GCA_031369725.1 Rhodobiaceae bacterium
GATCGGGACGATTGAGGCCTGGCTGGCAGATCATCCGGAGATCAAGGTCCTGTCGCGTGATCGAGGTGGTGGTTATGGCGAAGCGGCTTCCAGAGCGCTGCCCAACGCCGTACAGGTTGCTGATCGTTGGCACCTCATGGAGAACGCGAGTGCCGCTTTCCTTGATGCCGTGCGCAAATCCATGCGGTCAATCCGTTCCGCAATTGGCGCGACGATAATCTATCTGCGACGCGAGGAGAACAATGACGCGATCATGTCTGCGGATTACATCCGCGCGCTGGCCAAGGACAATGTGCTCGTCGAAGCCCGCACACTCGCCGAAGCCCGCACACTTATCGACAGATTCCATGTCATGATCCGCAAGAAGAGCCAAGTGGAACTTGATCCGTGGATCACACACGCAAGTCCGAGCCTGATCGCCTCGTTCGCCACAGGTATCAATAAGGACAAAGCCTCCGTCCGTGCCGCCATCATTGAACCCTGGTCGAACGGCCAGACCGAAGGGCAAATCACCAAATTGAAGTTGGTGAAACGCCAAATGTGCGGTCGCGCCAAACTCGATCTTCTGCAAGCCCGATTGATTGGAGCAGCATGAGCCCTTCAAGCATCTTCATAGCAATGTACGCGGACGCATTGAAGGTTGGGCCAGGCAATCCTAGCCGAACCCGACTTTTCAAGAAAACCTGAAAGGGTCGCGTGATGGGCCGGTCAAAAACAAAATGGAGGATAACTAAATGAAACGATTCATAGGCGCCCTGGCCATCTTGGCCAGTACGGTGATGCCGGCAACCGCCAAGGACATCACTATTGGGCTCAGCTGGGATGCGCGCGAGAGTGCGCTTAACCAAGCATGGGAGGACTATATGAAGGCTGAGGCCATAACGCAGGGAAAGGCTGCGGGCATCGACGTCAAGTGGGTGGTCAATATGGCCAACAATGACGCAAGTCGGCAGGCCTCGAATATCGAGGATCTCATCAATAGCGGGGTCAATATCGTCATTGCCCGCGCGCTTGATGCGGCTGCTATTGGCGCGTCCATCGAGGCTGCAAAGACCGCCGGCGTCCAGTTCGTCACTTTTGACCGTGCCTCAAGCGGGCAAAAGCCAACCCAGCACGTGGGCGGTGACTCGGCGGATCAAGCCAAGGTGTTGGGCAGTGAATTTGAGAAGATTCTTAGTGCCAACAAGGTCAGCGCGAAATGCATTGAGGTGCAGGGTTCGTTGACTGACGTGAATGCCGTGAACCGCACGAACGAGTTCAAAAAGCTGGACGACGCGAACGACAATATTGAGATCATTGCACGCGTTCCGAGTGAGTGGAACCCGGAGCGGGTCTTGTCGGGCCTTACAGACGCGTTCCGTGCGCATCCAGAGTCAAACTGTCTGCTGCTGGCATCAGACTGGGCCATTGATGCAGTTCAGGCCGCGGCAGAGAAGTTTGACAAATGGCACCCTGAGGGCGATCCGAAGCACGTTTGGATTGCCTCTAACGACCTGCTTACCGGCGCGATCCCTGCTATGGAAAAAGGCTACATCGACGTTTCGGTGACTTGGGATGCCCGCGCGCAAGCGAAAGAAGCTGTGCGTGTGTTGCTTGCACTTGCGCAAGGCAAAGATCCGGGTTGCGGCCCTGATGGCTGCCTGGCTAAAGGATCAGTCGCTACGCCTGCAACCGTCAAGGGCATGACGGACTATTGGGCGCGTACGTACAAGTAACCCGGGTGCGGGGCGATAGCTGTCTCCCTGAGGCTATTGTCCCGACCCTCAGTTGAAGGTTGTATTGATGGATTCACTTATTGGCAGGTCGGTGCTCGTCACCGGCGCAAGTTCTGGGATCGGTCGGGCAAGCGCTGTTGCCTTTGCCCGAGCGGGGATGCGAGTAGCGATAAGCGCGCGCTCCGAAGACAAGCTGATGGATTTGGCGCGTGAGCTAGGCCCGAACGTTATCGTTTTGCCCGCCGACCTTACAGTTGTGGGCGAGGTTGACACTCTCATGGATGCGGCGATCAGCAAGCTCGGCCGCCTCGATGTGCTGTTCGCGAACGCCGGTACCTATGTCGGGGGGCAGGTCGTGGATGGAGACCCTGACCAATGGGACAAGCTTATAGCGCTGAATGTCAACGCGGTGTTTCGGTCAATCCACCGCGCCGTTCGTCACATGCGAGATATAGGGGGAGGCGACATTCTGGTCTCAAGCTCCATCTCCGCATACCAGGCCATCCATTTCGAGCCCGTGTACAGTGCTTCGAAACATGCTGTAAACGCCTTTCTCTATGGATTGCGCAGACAGGTTCTAGACTACAATATTCGCGTTGGAGCGCTGGCTCCCGCGACGGTCCTCAATGAACTTTGGGGCTATACCGACGAAGCGATAATTGCTCAGAAGATAGCGAAAAGAGAGGGCCTTCGTTCCGAGGATGTCGCGGAGGCCGCGCTATTCATTTTGAGCAGGCCCCGCCACGTTGCCATTCGTGATCTGGTGATGCTCCCGCAGGCACTGGACCTCTAGGACGTCGTGCGCCTGCCAGGAGGGGAAGAATAATGGAACGAGAATGGATACCCTTTACCAAAATTGAAGCAGGCCCCCAACATGCACCCTATGGCGGTTTTTGCGTGGCCGACGGCCACCAGCTGGGCTTCAATGATCTGAAGACCATCGAGATTGCGGAATTTCTGGGTGGGATTGCAGCCGAAAAAAAGTGCTGGCCCTGATTTCCGAGAGGCCTATGAAATCCAAAGGGTTGTAGAAACGGCCATTGCGTCATCTACAAGTCGTTCTTGACAGAAGGTGGCCTGACAATGGAACCTATAAGTCGTTCCTTCGAAAAGAGTTGAAGAAAGTATAGCCATGACGCGGAGCCGAGGGGCGTTCTCTAAAATTCTGATCGCCAATCGCGGCGAGATCGCCATCCGCGTGATGCGCGCGGCCACGGAACTGGGCAAGCGCACGATTGCCGTTTACGCCGAGGAGGACAAACTCTCGCTGCATCGTTTCAAGGCCGATGAGGCCTATCCCATTGGCGAAGGCATGACGCCCGTGGGGGCCTATTTGAGTATTCCGGAGATCATTCGCGTGGCCATGTTGGCAGACGCTGATGCCATCCACCCGGGCTATGGCTTGCTGTCAGAGAACCCAGAATTTGTGGAGGCCTGTGAGGCGGCGGGAATTGTGTTCATCGGTCCCAGGGCTGAAACCATGCGCGCCCTGGGCGACAAGGCCAGTGCCCGACGCGTGGCGGTGGCGGCGGGCGTTCCCGTGATCCCGGCCACGGAAGTGCTGGGCGATGACATGGAACTGGTGAAGCGCCAGGCAGCCGAGATCGGATATCCTTTGATGTTGAAAGCCTCCTGGGGCGGCGGCGGGCGCGGCATGCGCGCCATCAACGGCCCGGATGAGCTGATTGAGAAAGTCAATGAAGGGAGGAGGGAAGCCATGGCTGCCTTCGGTAATGGCGAAGGCTACCTTGAAAAGATGATCCAGCGGGCCCGCCATGTGGAAGTGCAAATCCTTGGCGACAAACATGGCAATCTTTATCACCTGTTCGAGCGTGACTGCACGGTTCAGCGGCGAAACCAGAAAGTGGTGGAGCGCGCACCTGCCCCTTATCTCACAGAGGCGCAACGCCGGGAAATCTGTGAACTTGGCCGCAGGATTTGCGCTCATGTAAATTATGAATGTGCCGGCACGGTTGAATTCCTCATGGATATGGACGGGGGCCAGTTCCATTTCATTGAAGTGAACCCCCGGGTGCAGGTGGAACACACCGTCACCGAAGAGGTAACCGGCATCGACATTGTTCAAAGTCAAATCCTCATTGCAGAAGGGGCAACTCTGGCTGAAGCAACGGGGGCCGCCTCGCAGGCTGAGGTGAAGTTGCGGGGGCACGCCATCCAATGCCGCATCACTACGGAGGACCCGCAGAACAACTTTATTCCCGATTATGGCCGTCTCACCGCCTATCGCGCAGCCACGGGGGCGGGCATTCGTCTGGATGGCGGCACGGCCTATGCAGGTGGTGTAGTCACCCGCCACTATGACTCACTATTGGTCAAGGTCATTGCTTTGGCACAAACACCGCAAAAGGCCATCGCGCGGCTCGACAGAGCCTTGCGTGAGTTCCGCATCCGCGGCGTATCCACCAACATTGCCTTTGTCGAAAACCTGCTGAAGCACCCGACCTTTCTCAATGATACGTGT
>JANMPF010000347.1:0-8054 GCA_031369725.1 Rhodobiaceae bacterium
TGGGAAATACCTATCACCTGATGTTGCGGCCGGGTGCGGAGGAAGTGGCAAAACTTGGCGGACTTCACAAGTTTATTACATGGGATGGACCGATACTGACCGACAGCGGCGGATTTCAAATCATGTCGCTGGCAAAGATCCGGAAAATTACCGAGCAGGGTGCCACCTTTTCATCGCACATTGACGGGCGGAAATTTGAGCTCACGCCTGAACGCGCCATGGACATACAGCGGCTGCTGGGTTCTGACATTCAGATGCAGCTTGACCAGTGCCTTGAATATCCGCACACGGAGAAAAATGCGGAAAAAGCCATGCAGCTATCGTTGCGCTGGGCCGCACGGTCACGCAAGGCGTTTGGTTCGCAACCCGGGCGCGGTAATTTCGGCATTGTACAGGGCGGTGTAAACGAAAGGTTTCGCCATGCCAGTGCGTCGGGCCTTGCTGACATTGGTTTTGAGGGTTATGCCATTGGCGGACTGGCTGTTGGCGAAGGCCAGGAGTTGATGTTGCGGACACTGGATTTCACCACACCGGTTCTGCCGCAGAACAAACCGCGTTACCTGATGGGAGTTGGCACACCGGAAGATATTGTGGAATCGGTGGGGCGCGGCATTGACATGTTTGACTGCGTGATGCCCACACGCTCTGGCCGGCACGGGCAGGCGTTTACGCGCTTTGGAAAAATCAATTTGCGCAATGCAAGGCATGCAGACGATCCGCGCCCGCTTGACGAGACGCATCCGTGCCCGGCATTGTCAAAGTATTCGCGTGCCTATCTGCACCATCTCATGCGTTCGGGCGAGTTGCTGGGCATGATGCTGTTGAGCTGGGCCAATGTCGCTTACTATCAATCGCTGATGCAGGGCATGCGTGACGCGATCAATGCCGGGCAGTTCGGGGATTTTCGCGCCGCCACGCATGACCAGTGGAAGCGCGGCGATCAGGGGAGGTGAAGGAAATGGCTGGGCGACGGGTGAAAGAACAGTGGAAGTGTCACATTATTTGAGCTTAAACTTCAGGTGAAGAGGAGACAACACACATGAAGATGAGTGGTGAGGAATTGATCGCGGCGCCGCGTGTGGCCGTGTGGAAGGCACTGAATGACACGGATGTTTTGAAAAAGTGCATTGCGGGCTGCGAAAGCATCACACGCCATTCGCCGACCAAAATGGAAGCCCGCGTGACCATTAAAGTTGGCCCGGTAAAGGCTGGGTTTACAGGTGTTGTAAACTTGAGCAACATGGATCCACCCAACGGCTACCGCATTTCAGGTGAAGGCAAGGGGGGCTTTGCTGGTTTTGCCACTGGTGGTGCGGATGTGAAGCTTGAAGATGCGCCAGGTGGAACCCTGCTGAAATATGATGTGGACGCGCAAGTGGGCGGCAAGCTTGCCATGCTGGGTTCGCGGCTGATTGATTCAACCGCGCAATCGCTGGCGAGGCAATTCTTTGAGAAATTTGCAGCTGCGGCAGCAAGCATGAGTGCTGGTTCTCCTGCTGCCAAGGTTGTGAAGAAGGTTGCAAAGAAGCCCGCAAAGAAGCCGGCGGCGAAAAAACCTGTGGTCGGCAAGGCCGTGAAAAAAGCGGTGAAGAAGAAGCGATAGCACTTACCAGCCATTTCCCTCATCGCCACCCAATAGTTATTCCTTCTCGCCTCGAGGGAGTTTTGCGATGCCGGCTGACATCCGGGACGTAATATCTGCTGCTAGCAAAAGCGGACGAAGAAACTTCATCCCAAAATGACCAAATCAACACCATCGGCCGAAAGCATACATAATTTTGTGGCCGAGATTAAAAATGCCGCGATCGGCTGAAAAGTTGATGAAAAGTTGGAATGGCAGAGATCGCAGTGCACCCTCGGAGCTTTGCAAAATGGTGATGCAAGTCAGCAAATGCACTGCCCCGAGCAGGATGACGTCACTGTTGCACGAACTATACAAATTTGTAAGCGGGCCTCCGCATTTTTCGCGTTACGCTTTGGTAAATTGGGGGAGAGCTCCCGGAAATGGCACACCGGTTATGTGCGTTTAACCAGTCCTGACAGCCAACAACATTTCACAGGCAAGGAAATCACCAAATGAACAAGCGACGCTTCATTGTATTTGCCACCTCACTGGCGCTAACAATATCCTCACGGCCTGCAGCGCATGCGGCAGGAAGCGAAACCGCCATAACGCCCGAAGTCAATCCGCCGGGAGATATTCCTGACAGCCAGGTGTTCATTCGTTTTGATTCGCCCGACGGCTTCTCACTCAAGGTTCCAGAGGGCTGGGCACGGAGCGACGCTGAGCACCAGTCAACATTCAATGACAAGTACAACCGGATTGCGATAACCACCAGTGACTGGACAAAGCCACTGGATATGGCGATTGCCAACGATACACTGGTGCCCGCCATCGAGAAGGCTGGGCGCGCAGTTAAAATAGCGAAAATCATTACCGTCAAACTGAAATCGGGTGATGCGATACGGGTCATTTACGAGTCAAATTCCGAACCCAACGCAGTCACCAACAAGCAGGTGCGCGAAGAGAATGAAACTTTTTACTACGCCAGGAACGGCAAACTCGTAAGGCTTGATCTTTCTGCACCGAAAGGTGCCGACAATGTGGATCAATGGAAACTCATTTCGTCCAGCTTCAGGTGGAAATAGGTGATCATACTCGAAGCAATGGAGCTTTACCGATTCTTTCACAGCGGTGATGAAGAGGTAAAGGCGCTTCGCGGGGTGGACCTGAGCGTCAGGCAGGGAGAAATGGTGGCCCTCGTGGGGCCATCGGGCAGTGGAAAATCCACGTTGCTCATGTGTCTAGCTGGTCTCGACGAGCCAGATGGCGGCAATGTTCTGGTGTTCTCGGAGCAAATCACGCGTCGAACCGAACTTGAGAAGACGCGTCTCAGGTCAAAATATCTTGGCGTGATGCTGCAAATGGAAAATCTTTTTGCGCATCTCACGGTTTCAGAGAATGTGAGGACAGCCCAGGCAGTAAATGGTGCCGTGGACAACGCCATGGCTGCTTTGCTGCTTGAGCGGATTGGCCTGGACCAGCGCCGCAATGCACTTCCTGCCCAGCTGTCAGGGGGTGAAAAGGCCCGCGCAGGCCTTGCAGTTGCACTGTCGCGTGACCCCAAGATCCTCCTGCTCGACGAGCCGACTGGTGAAGTCGATGCGGAAACCGAGGGCCATATCCTTGCTGTTCTTGATGCGCATCGCAGAGCGGGTGGCACTATTGTTGTTGCGACCCACAATGTGGCGGTGGGACGAATTGCAACGCGAACCCTTGCAATGAAGGATGGCAGGATCGCCCATGGATAGAACACTTGTTTCACTTGAAAAGGTTGGCCGCAATTTTCCGCTGGAAGGCAAGCAGGTTGTTGCCCTAGCTGACGTTACCTGCCAGGTGAAAGCGGGTGACCGCATCGCCATCATTGGACCATCGGGCAGCGGCAAATCCACCCTGTTGGCCTTGATGGCGCAACTGGATGAACCTACCGAAGGGCTCGTTAGCTGGCCCGGTTTCGGTTCCCCCGAAAGGCTCAGGCCACGCCATGTGGGGCTCGCATTTCAGTCTGCCAGCCTGATCCCCTCCCTCAGCGTCATCGAAAACGTTGAAATGCCGCTTCTCATTCTTGGAGAGGTGCAAAACACCAGGGCACGTGCCATGGCGGCCCTGGACATTGTCGGACTTCCGGCCTTGGCCAATCGGCTTCCTGAGGAAATCTCGGGCGGGCAAGCCCAACGCATTGGAATAGCCCGCGCCCTGGTAACGGACCCGGAACTCATCCTGGCCGATGAACCCACCGGTCAACTCGACCAGGCCACCGCGAAGAAGCTGGTGCGTGCCCTGCTGGCTCACGCGAAAAAAACCGGTGCCGCGCTCGTGATTGCTACACATGATCACGCGGTTGCGAACCAGATGAAATCCGTCTGGCGTACTGAACATGGGAAACTGACCACAAACCAGCAGGTGGGTGTTGCAGCATGATTAAAGACTGGATTTTCGGTCTCATTCGCTGCCGGGGAAAGATGCTGGCAGCGGCCGCCTTTGGTGTGGCACTCGCGGTGTCACTGCTTGCGGTTCTTGTACTTTTCGTGGCGCAGAGTGCCTCCACCATGACGGCCCGGGCAATTTCGGCAGTTGCCCCTGACTGGCAGGTTCAACTTGTGGGATCGGCTGATATTGACCAGGCCCAGACAGCGATCACGGAGACAGTGCCTGTCACCGCCCTCCAGATTGTTGATTATGCTGATGTCAAAGCTTTCACGGCCCACACTGGCGGAACCGTGCAATCCACAGGTGCTGGCAAGGCGGTTGGTATCGCATCTGGCTATGCCAAGACCTTTCCCAGTCAAATCCGGCTGCTTGCAGGTTCACTGGATGGTGTACTTGTTGCCCAGCAAACTGCCGCCAATCTCCATGCAAATCCCGGGGATACAATTGAAATCGACCGCCTCGCGGAGTCGCCGGTTGAAGTGATAATAGCAGGCGTTGTCGAGTTGCCGGGTGCTGACCAGTTTTTTCAGATTATCGGGGCAACACCGCAGGCTGCCCCCGTGGCACCACCGGATAACGTTATATTGCTTCCGCAGGCACAGTGGCAGCAGGTCTTCGGCACACAGCTGGACTCTATGCCGCAAACGGCTTCTCGCCAATTGCACACAAGCTTTGACCATTCGGCGCTCGCAGCCAATCCAGTTGACGCCTTGGTTGATGCCACGGGATTTGCCAACAGCCTGTTGGCCAAACTGGCAGGCGAAGGGGTGATTGCCAACAATCTCGCGGCCCGCCTTGATGGTGTCCGCCAGGATGCGCTTTTTGCCAGAGTCCTGTTTCTCTTTTTGGGGATGCCGGGCGCTCTCGTTGCGATCTTGCTGACAATGTTGATCGTAATTTCGGGCAATGACCGGCGCCGGCGCGATATTGCCTTGCTGCAATTGCGGGGCGCCACATCAGTGCGCACGCTGGTCCTCACGGGTTTGGAAGCTGGCCTTGTCGGCCTGACAGGAGCGGCAACCGGGGTTGCGGCCGCAAAGTTGATTGTTGCCCGGCTAATGGGCCTGCCAGCCGGTCTTTCCCAATCCGCGTGGTTCGTTGTTGCTGCACTATGCGGGTTAGCTGCGGCACTTTGTGTCTTCCTCGTGCCGACACTGTTTGCACTCCAGCGCACAGCGGCTCAAAATGCCCAGCAGTCCGCCATCCTTGACGACAAGGCTCCGGCTTGGAAGCGTTTGGGCCTCGATTTTGCATTTCTCGCCATTGCGGGTTTCGTGTTTTTGCAATCTGCTGCGACAGGCTACAATGTCGTTGCAGCCCCGGAAGGCGTTGCAACCGCTTCCGTCGACTACAAGGCCTATATTGCACCAGCTTTCCTGTGGATTGGTTCAGCCCTCTTGCTGATGCGCTGCTGGTCATTGTTCATGCGGCGGGGCAGAGCCGTACTTTCCTTCGCTTTGCGCCCCCTGGCGGGAATATTCATAGGTGTGGTTGTCGCTGCCATGAGACGCGATGAAGGGCGCATCACCAAGGGTGTTGTTCTCGTGGCCCTGGCGGTATCCTTTGCGGTTTCGACGGCGATTTTCAATACGACCTATGAACACCAGGCGATTGTTGATGCAACCCTCACCAATGGTGCGGACGTCACTGTCACGGGCACTCTCAATGCGCCCGCCTCCAAAGCCCTTCCGCAAATCAGGGCCGTGCCTGGTGTTGCGTGGGCAGAACCCATGCAGCATCGCTTCATCTATGTCGGCAACGATCTGCAAGACCTCTATGGCATCAATCCGGACAGCATTGCCAGGGCAAGCGAAATGTCGAATGCTTATTTTGAAAACGGCGATGCCAATGCCACCCTCGCCCTGCTGCGCAAGCAGCGCGATGGTGTGCTGGTTTCTGATGAAACCGTGTCCGACTTCCAGCTGGAACTGGGTGATACCTTGAATTTGCGTCTGCAAGGCGGACCTGACCACGCCTACCGAGTGGTTTCCTTCACGTTCATAGGGGTTGTACGCGAATTTCCAACGGCACCGCGTGACTCATTTCTTGTGGCCAACGCGGATTACATTGCCGAGAAAACCGGAATAGCCCCGTCCGAAGTTGTGCTCGTCAAATCAACTGTGCAGCCTTCCGATCTCGCAGGGGCCTTACGCAACACACTACCAAAGGAAGGGGGTTTTGCAGTAACCGACATCAGCGAGGCCACCCACCGCATTGGCTCATCACTGGTCGCGGTTGATTTGCATAACCTGACCGTACTTGAACTCATATTTGCGATTCCAATCGTGGCTGGAGCAATGGGACTTATTTTTGCACTTGGCGTGGCTGAGCGGCGCAGAACTTTTGCCATCCTGCTCGCCCTTGGTGCCTCGGCCCATCAACTGGGCTCATTTCTGTGGAGCGAGGCACTTTTAATTTATGTGGCTGGAATGTCTGCCGGCCTTGGCATCGGCGTTACTCTGGCCTGGATTCTCGTAAAGCTCATGACGCAAGTATTCGATCCGCCACCTCTGTCACTTTACGTTCCGTGGGCCTATCTTGGTTTGCTTGCGCTTGTCGGCCTTACTTCCGTTGTGGTGAGCGTGCTACTGCAACTCAGAAAACCTACAGAGCCCTTGTCTTTCTCAGTGCGCAACCTCTGATACGCCCCTCATATCCGAGCCGTCTTCTGCGCTTGCGGAAGCTACCTACAGACGAGGCGACCAATTTGAGAAGCACCGCAAGCTTATGGGGCCGTTGCCAATCTGGCATATTTGCTGCAATCATGACGGCGCGTCCCACCACCAAGGGAATGCCATTGAAACTCGTTGCAATCGTTGTCACCCTTGAGGAGGACTTCCCATGCGAATGATTAAGACATTAAAAATCCTTGTAACTGCCTTACCCCTGTTGTTTCTCTCGTCATCAGCCTTTGCCGCTACCCAGATGAGTGAAACAGTGAAGATATTTTATCAGGCGTTCAATGAAAATCAGCCCGACTTACTTGATAAGGTCTTGGCACCTGATTGGGAAGACGTTCCGCTTGCTCCGGGCCAAGGTGCTGGTCGCGACGCCTTCAAGCCAATGATTGGTGGATTTCAACAAATGTTCCACGGCCTCAAAGTTACCAATGAAGACATCTTGGAATCTGGTGACAAGGTTGTTGTTCGCTCAACGATTGATGGAACCCAAGCCGGTAATTTTGCGGGCTTTCCTTCAAAGGGACGCCCCATAAAAATTATGGCAATCGACATCCACCAGTTCAAGGACGGCATGATCATTAAAACCTGGCATCTTGAGGACTGGTTGAGTGGACTGTTCCAAATGGGTGCGTTTGAAAAGTGAGCCTGAAATTGGAGGCTATTAAGGGAGAGGGTGAAGCATAATTCATCTCTCCCTGCTTGGGTATGCCATGTGTGCTTGCATAGTCAACCCGGGCTTGTCCAAAGGCCTGTCCGTCGACGATACCAGGACTATCGGGCTGTCCGGCTGCGGCAACTCCGGCGGAAAAGATAAGCGCAGAACCGGCAATAAGCATAAGTTTTCGCATTAAAACCTCCTGTATGTAATATTATAAAAGTGGGACAAATCACATGATCCCAGCCTCTACAGTATGCTTAATGCAGCATCAGCGGATCGGTTCCAAATCATCGAGTATTGTTGTTCCCCCGTTCTGGCCATCAAAAAATTCTTCACAAAAACTTCGCCGCTTCAAACACCAATATCCGCCAGTGTCAGGGCATATGTCCTCTTTGTGCCGGGTTCGCCGCTATTGTGGTCGCTGATGTTTTCAATTACTATCGTAGACCTAACCCAATTCCGCAGCTTCATTTGAGAAACTGGTAACTCTGCAAGACGAATGGGCCCAGTATTTTTCACTATTTCGGAGGCGAGTATGTTTCACTACTGCAAGATTCAAATTTCTCAGGTGGTTACCTACCAACCCTATAGCGAGAAATGGATGATTGTTCGATTGAGCCGACCAACCTATACAACCATAGTTGGCACATCCGGAACAGATACGACGGAAGACGCGGTCTGGAAATTCATAAAAGCGAACAACAAGGCATTCACATGTTGGGGG
>JANMPF010000432.1:0-2734 GCA_031369725.1 Rhodobiaceae bacterium
ACACCATCCAGCACCGCATGGGTCATGGTCTTGGCATCAGTCTCGTGCCCTAGCCCCATCATAAGCCCGCGCACTTCGGCATCACCAACTGGTGTGCGCTCGCCTGAGAGATAGGGGAGAAACAGTGCCGAGGCCGGGCCGGTTAACTTTGCACCCAATGCGTGGGTGAGCTTGGGTGCAGGCGTCTTGAGGACTCCCGCCAACCACTCGAGGCTTGCCGTCGCCGAAAGAATGACACCCATTTGATGCCACGTGTCGGGTACAGCGTGGCAAAACGCATGTACAGCTTTGGCCGCATTCGGGCGATACCTGTCATTGGACACAAACATCACGCCCGATGTTCCGATGGACACGAACGCATCTCCATCATGCACCGCTCCAATACCGCAAGCCGAGGCTGCATTGTCGCCACCACCGCCAGCAACAACAGGGTGCTTCGGCATGCCCCACGCCTTGGCCACGGCAGCGGTCAATTTGCCTGTTGCATCAGTGCCTTCAAACAGCGCCGGCATTTGGTCACGTCGCATGTCGGTTGCCTTGAGCAGTTCAGCTGACCATTGGCGTTTCTCAACATCAAGCCAGTAAGTGCCCGACGAATCTGACATGTCGGACGCAAAATCACCCGTCATGCGGTAGCGGATGTAATCCTTGGGCAGCAGAACCTTGTCCACCGCATCAAAAGTCTTGGGCTCATGCTTTCTGACCCACATGAGTTTTGGTGCAGTAAACCCTGCCAGCGGAATATTGCCCGAAATTTCCATGGCACGGGGCAACCGCCTCAATATCTCTTTGCACTCCTCAAAGCTCCGTGCGTCATTCCACAAAATGCAAGGCCGCAAAACCTTGCCATTTTTATCCAGCAGTGTTGCCCCATGTTGTTGCCCTGAAAGCCCAATGCCCTCGATGGCTGCGATGGCTTTCGGCTTCATTTTCCGCAAGGCGTTCACCACCAAATTTGCAGCCTTCCACCAATGCTCGGGGTTCTGCTCTGACCAGCCGGGTTGTGGCCGTGAAACGTTGAGGCCTGACGTGGCGGTGGCGATAATTTTTTGTTTGGCGTCGATCAACACGCCTTTTACCGAGGAAGTTCCAAAATCCAAACCGAGATACATGAATGTTCTTTCTAAGGAAGATTGTCGCGAACGAAGATGTCAATGCGGATTTTTTCCATGGCTTCAATCAGCGGTCCCTTGTCGGCCTTCGCCATGAGCACGCGAACCGCGCTGCGAATTTCATGGCCCGCGTTTTGATTGATGATCACATCAATGGTGCCGTCAACCAGCGCGCGGCGGGTGGTATCGGTGAGTTCATGGGCAATATAAACGATCGTGTCTTGCCGGCCGGATTTTTCAAGGGCAGCAACAACGCCGCGTGCACCGGCTCCCACATTGTAAATGCCAACAAGATCAGGGTGTGCCGCCAACATCTCGGTCGTAACCGTTTCAACGCGCTGCCAGTCATCACGCGATTCCATCACGGGCAAAATCATGAGATGGGGAAATTCATGCAGCATAACCTGTTCAAAGCCAAAGCGCCGCTCGATATGGTCGCGCAGGGATAGTGAACCGGCGATAAGCCCAACCTTGCCCTTTCTCGCCCCCAGATAGCGCCCCATAAGGGTTGCTGCCGTGCGGCCGGCACTTGAGTTATCGATGCCGGCATAATGGGACCGCTTGGAACTCGGCACATCAGAAACAATCGTTACAACGGTAACCCCGCGATCCACCAGGCCGTTGATGGCCTCTTTCACGCGCGGATGATCAAGGGCCACCACGGCAACCCCGTCATAAATATCACCGATACTATCAAGCGTGGCGGCAAGTGTTGGCGCGTCGAAAACATCCGTGAGATGGAGATCAATGATAACCCGTTCATGCACCATGCGTTTGGCCGTGGCACGCACCTCTTCGCCAAATTCAATCATGAAGCTGTTGTTGCCGACGGGAAGCACAAAACAAAAATGATAGTCGCGCCCCCGGGCAAGCCGTGCGGCAAGCCTGTCTGGCTGGAAGTTGAGCAGGCGAATGGCCCTTTCAACCCGCTCTACGGTTTGTGGCCGCACAGCAGCACGCCCGTTCAACACCCGGTCAACGGTCGCAACGCTCAAGCCTGCTTTTTGTGCCACATCTTCAATAGTGGTTCTCGCCATGGCTCATTTAGAGGCGATGAGGGGATTTTTGTCAATTCTTGACAGGCGTCTATCAGAAGAAATTGGCGGCCTGGCCCGATGTAATGGCAGCACTCGCGGCAACAGCCATTTGACGCCACCGTGTATCGCGTTAAATAGGGAATGTTAACAGGTAAGGGCGTGAACAGAATGTCGGATGCTGAGATTGGACTGATTGGCTTGGGGGTAATGGGTTCCAACCTTGCCCTGAATATTGCGGAAAAGGGCAATCGCATTGCGGTATTCAACCGCACTGCCGCCAGGACTGATGGGTTCATGGCCAATTCTGGCGAATTGAAAGCCAACCTCATTCCGTCAAAAACCATGGAAGAGTTCATAGCCTCCATTCGCCCGCCGCGCCCTGTTATCATCATGGTACAGGCAGGCGCTGCAGTTGATGAACAGATTTCCCATTTGCGAAAGCTGATGTCGAAAGATGATATTATCATCGACGCCGGCAATGCCAACTTCCGCGACACCATGCGCCGCTTTGCCGAACTTGATGGCAGCGGATTGACATTCATCGGCATGGGCGTTTCTGGCGGCGAGGAGGGTGCCCGCCATGGT
>JANMPF010000434.1:0-4315 GCA_031369725.1 Rhodobiaceae bacterium
CCAGCAGCGGGTCTTCTTACCGTCATTGGCGGGTTATTATTTGGTTGGGTTACCGGTGCTGTTACCACGGTGTTCTCGGCAACGCTCGGGGCAACCATCATTTTCCTTGCCGCCAAGACGTCGCTCGAAAAAATCCTTTCACGCAAGTCCGGACCGCTTTTAACAAGGGTGAGAGACGGTTTCGCGCAAAATGCATTTAGCTACCTGTTGTTCTTGCGCTTTGTGCCGCTGTTTCCTTTTTGGCTTGTCAACATTGCTTCAGCCCTTGCCCGCATCAAGCTCAGAACTTTTATTCCCGCCACCTTTATCGGCATCATTCCGATAACCCTGATATTCAGTTTTGTGGGTTCCAGCTTCGATGCCATTATCGAGGGACAACGGGCGGCCTATGATGCCTGCATCGCCCAAGGGGCAACCGTTCATTGTCACTTTGACATTTCACTCAAGCACATCGTAACGCCACGGATAATCTTCGCATTTGCCTGTCTTGGCGCCGTTGCGCTCATTCCCGTGCTGGTTAAAAAATTGCGGGCCAAATCTTGATCTACGACATTGCCATCATAGGGGCAGGTTCCGGCGGATTATCGGTTGCCGCGGCGGCGGCACAGTTTGGCCAGAAGGTTATCCTGTTTGAAAAGGGCCTGATGGGTGGTGACTGCCTCAATTATGGCTGCATTCCCTCAAAGGCACTTATTGCCGCCTCCAGACATGCCCACGAAATGCGCAATTCCCACAAATACGGAATCGCACCGGTTGAACCCAAGGTTGATTTCAGACGTGTACATGCTTACGTGCACAGCGTGATTGCTGCCATTGCGCCTCATGATTCCGCCTCCCGCTTTGAGAAGCTGGGCGTCAAGGTTGTGCAGAGTGCTGCCAAATTCCGTGACGCAAAGAGCATTGAAACCAGCGAGGGGGTGTTCCAGGCAAGGCGCTTTGTCATTGCAACCGGTTCGCGCGCCAGCATTCCGGCAATTCCCGGACTTTCGGACGTGCCTTATCTCACCAATGAGACGATTTTTGACAACAGGGTGCTGCCCAAACATCTTGTCATTATCGGAGGTGGAGCCATTGGCATGGAATTGGCACAGGCCCA
The DNA here is from genome assembly GCA_031369725.1 of Rhodobiaceae bacterium. Classification (GTDB taxonomy): domain Bacteria; phylum Pseudomonadota; class Alphaproteobacteria; order Rhizobiales; family Aestuariivirgaceae; genus Aestuariivirga. Next base: position 1,097 of record JANMPF010000434.1, read on the forward strand.
TTGCCGACTTGGCTCGCAAGTTACCGTGATCGAGGCCTTTGATGCGCTTGGCAAGGACGAGCCGGAACTCACCAGCATTGTTTGCGAAAGCTTGCGCCATGACGGCGTTGAAATTCTCGAACGCACCGCGGTCAAAAACGTTTCAAAATCCAAGGCTGGTTTTGCGGTTGAAACCGAAACCCATGGGACGATCAGGGGCAGCCATCTTCTGCTGGCGGCAGGCCGCGTTGCCAATGTCGAGGGGTTGAACCTTGAAGCTGCAGGGGTTGTCTATACAGCACGCGGCGTTAGCGTGGATAAAGGATTGCGCACTTCGCAAAAGCATATTTATGCGGTGGGGGATGTGGCCGGTGGTTTACAGTTTACGCATGTTGCGGGCTATCACGCAGGGCTTGTCATTCGCAACATGCTGTTTTCACTGCCGGTCAGAAATCGCAATGATATCATTGCCGGGGTTACCTATACCGATCCTGAACTTGCCTGCATTGGAATGACGGAAGCGGCGGCGCGCGAGAAATATGGCGACACGGTCAAGGTTGTGCGCTGGCCGTTTCATGAAAATGACCGGGCGCAAGCCGACGGCAAAACCACAGGCCTGGTAAAGGCAGTGATCGGCAGGGGTGGCAGAATTCTCGGGGTGGGCATTGTGGGCGCCCAAGCGGGCGAACTCATTCAGCCGTGGGTGCTGGCCATCGCCACGGGGCTCAAGATCCAGTCAATTGCTGATATGGTTGCACCCTACCCGACTTTGGGGGAGGCCAACCGGCGGGCGGCGGTAAATTATTTTTCTGGCCTTGCATCCAACACCCATGTACGGCGCGTAATTAAACTATTGGGTTTTTTTGGGTAGATCTCAAGATTCCATGCCAGACACAAAAAAGAACATCAAAAACCATCAGACAGGGGTGCTGCGCGGCCTCTCCGGCAAAGTTCTGTTGCTCACCATCATTTTTGTGATGCTGGGGGAGGTTCTCATCTTTTTGCCTTCGATTGCCAATTTTCGCATTCAGTGGCTCAAGGGGAGAATTGCCCAGGCTGAAATCGCATCACTTGCCGCTGAGGCTGCCCCCAATGAAATTCTTTCGAGCAATCTCAAAAGCGAAATTCTGAAAAGCGCTGGGGCTCTGGTTATTTCGCTGCAAAAGGACGGCAGCCGCCAACTGGTGGTGCGCAGCGACGGCGATTTCATGATTGATGCAAGTTTCGATTTGCGGGGCTTCATGTGGTACGAAGCCATTCAAGACGCTTTCGGCACCATCATGAACGGCGAGACCCGCGTTATCAGTGTGACAGACGATCCGCCGAACATGACCGGCAGCCTCATTGAAATTGCACTGGTTGAAAAACCCTTGCGCAGTGCCATGTTCCGCTATGGCGTTAACATTCTGCTGTTGTCCATTTTTCTGTCGCTGCTGGTTGCCAGCATGATTTTTGCGGCGTTGAATTGGGTTCTGGTGAAGCCCATGCAGCGGCTCACCCGCAACATGGTGGCATTCGGTCAGAGTCCCGAGGACTTTTCGCGCATCATTTCGCCAAGTGGCCGGAGGGATGAAATTGGCATCGCCGAGCGCGAGTTGCATGACATGCAAACCGAGCTTGCCTCAATGTTGCAGCAGAAGAACCATTTGGCAGCCCTGGGTCTGGCGGTGAGCAAGGTCAGCCATGATTTGCGCAACATGCTGACCTCGGCCCAGCTTATTTCGGACCGCCTGACGGCGGTTGAAGACCCGACGGTGAAACGCTTTGCACCAAAACTTATTGGTTCACTTGACCGGGCAATCGAATTCTTGAGCCAAACGCTCAAATTTGGCCGTGCCCAGGAATTGCCACCCCGGCGGGAAAAACTGCTGCTCAAGGAAATTGTGGATGAAGTGATTGAATCAGCGGTTGTGCAAGCGTCAAGCCGCATCATGATTTTTAACAATGTGCCGCCAAACATTTCGGTGGATGCGGACAGGGAACAGCTTATTCGCGTTCTCACCAATCTCGCCCGCAATGCCATTCAAGCCATCGAAACGCTGCAAGGCGAAGTGCGAGACGCGCGGGACGGCAAAATAACGTTCCGGGCAACCCGCGAGGGCAGTGTCACGATTATCGAAATCAGGGACAATGGCCCAGGTGTCCCCAACCAGGTGCGAGAAAACCTGTTTCAGGCCTTCCAAAGTGCGGCACGGCGCGGCGGCACAGGGCTTGGCCTGGCAATTGCCGCAGAACTGGTGCGCGCCCACGGCGGTGACATTCATTTGCAGGAATCATCGGAAGCGGGAACCTGCTTTGTGGTCAGCATTCCAGACCATGTGACGCAACTGCGCTCAGCGCGCGGTGGCGAGCGACAGATTTCCTGACGATATTGTAAAGCTTGCGTTGCCGGGGTCGGCGTATTAAGGAAGCCCCACTTGCGCGCCCTTAGCTCAGCTGGATAGAGCACCAGACTACGAATCTGGGGGTCAGGAGTTCGAATCTCTTAGGGCGCGCCAATCATTTCAATGACTTAGATATCACATAGATGATCAGTGCTTCCCAGAAAACGCGATTGGGAAGCATATGGGAAGCAGCGATGCTCTCTTTTGGCGCGCAATAGATCTCCATTTGCTTGCTTCGAGATTGGAGGCCCTTTGGCCTCGAAAGCGGGGGGAGAAGTCCGTCGGGACATGGCATCCGCCTCGCAGACCTGGAGCCGCCAACATTGCCTGTCACTGGGCAGGCAAACTCAACGCCCAAACTTCGGGTCAGGTTTTTGCCACTTCCCCGTAATCAGCGGGTCGTAGATCCGAGTCCTACGCCGCCCACCAAGCCGTTCAGGTCCATATGCCAGCCATTCCTTCATGTTTACGGGCATCACCTTTCACATCATTCCGCTTCTAACCGAACGTGGATTTTCACTACCCTCAATCATTGCAGCATACACACTTGTTGGCCCATTTCAGGTGATTGGGCGCATCTTTGTTTTGGCTCTTGAACGCAAGATTAATTTAAGATTGGCGGGCATCATTGCAACGTCACTGCCAGTGATCGGAATCGGATTGCTAATGCTGGCAACTCCAGGCTCACCAGCCCTTTACTGGTTTGCCATCTTTTATGGCGGTGGCATGGGTATCAAGACGATTGTACAGGCAACTGCAGGTTCAGAGTTCCTTGGCCGCGAGGGTTATGGGGCCTTGCAGGGTACATTTGCAGGCATCAATTATGCAGTACAGGCGGCGACCCCCTTTGCCCTGG
>JANMPF010000468.1:0-5074 GCA_031369725.1 Rhodobiaceae bacterium
CTTTACGAGGCCGCAGGCATTGATGGTGCCAATGCGTTCCAAAAATTCCGCTACATCACCATTCCGCAGCTGATGCCGATCATCATCAGCATCGCATTGCTGGATTTCATCTGGACGATGCAGGTCTTCCCTCTGGTCTGGATGACAACCGGCGGGGGTCCGATCTATGCGACCGAGGTGCTAAGCACCTATACCTACAAACTTGCGTTCTCGAGTTACGAATTTTCCCTGGCCTCGGCGAGTGCGATCTTCATCCTGATCCTTTCGATGAGTGGCACCTACTTCTACATCAAACATCAGAAGGCCAGATAACCGGCAATGGCAAAGCGTTCTTTCAACAACACCGTGTTACCGACCGTGCTGACCTATCTCGGGCTCGCGGTCGGTCTGGTCTTTGCCGGCTTTCCGATCCTGTGGATGTTTTTCACCTCTCTGAAATCGAACACCGAGATCTTTGCCCTGCCGCCGAGGCTGCTGCCTGACCATTTCACGATCGTAGCCTATCTTTCGATTTTCAACGATCCGGCCAAAGTCCGCTTCTTCATCAACAGCTATCTCGTCGCCGGAGTGGTTACCCTTCTGACGCTGCTGATCGCCATTCTGACGGCTTATGGGTTCAGCCGGTATTCGTTCCGCTTCAAGAATACCTTGAATGTGTTCATCATCAGCACGCAGACCGTGCCGCCGATCACGCTGCTGATCCCCTACTTCGGCATGGTTGTTGCTTTTGGCATTTTCAATACCTATTTCGCACTGATCCTGACCTATATGGTCTTCACCCTGCCTTACGCGATCCTGCTGATGACGGGCTATCTCAATACCCTGCCAAAAGAGCTGGATGAAGCGGTGCTGGTCGACGGCGGTTCGAGCTGGACGGCACTGTGGCGTGTGATTGTCCCGCTGTCATTGCCCGGCATCGTCGCGACTGCGGTCTATACGTTCCTGTTGGCGTGGAACGAATTCCTCTTTGCCCTTACGCTAACCAAGTCGATGGACATGCGGACCGTTCCGATCGGTATCGAGTTGCTGATGGGCCAGCATGCATTTGAATGGAACGAGATGATGGCGATGAGCGTCCTCGGATCGCTTCCGCTTCTGGTTCTGTATCTTATTGCACAACGCTACTTCCTTGCGGGCATGACCGCTGGCTCTGTAAAGAGCTAGAAAAGGCGCTGCGGTGTCAACCTCTAATTCTCAAACGCGTCCGGTGGGCAGCGCCGCCGGGGCAACACGTGCCCCGGTGGCCGTTGGTGTTATTCCTTGATGACGTGCCAGACGTCGCCCAGCCCGTCGCCGGTTGCATCGCCCTTCTTTGTGTCCTTGGCAAAGAAGTAAACCGGCTTGCCGTCATAGGCCCACTGCATCGTGCCATCGGTGCGTTTGACCAGGGTCCAGCCCTCGGTCAGTGCATCCTCGGCTTTGCCCAGATAGGCCGGCCACATCTTGGCGCAGTCGTCATAGCAGGCCGATACACCGCCCTTGTCCTTGTCGAAAACATATAACGTCATGCCGTTCTTGGCGGTCACCATTCCGGCAGCTTGCGCGCCGATTGCTGATGTCATGAATGCAGCGAGTGCGAATGCGGTGCGTGTGATGGTCATGGAAGCGCTCCTTGCGTTGAGTTCCCCTAAACGGGAGGTGGACAGGTCAAGCTGGGCCAAAGGCCCGGCTCCCGTCTCTATCGCTTTGTAGCTCGCAAAACGCGGTTTGGATCACCAGCGCCTGGATATTTTAAGCACTGCCAATGAACATGCCGGTGAGGAACACCAGAAACCCGCCAAGGGCGATTTGAAATGCCGCTTTCCAGAACGGCGTATCCATGAATTTGTAGCGGATCCAGGAAATCAGCCACAGCTCGATGAATACCACGGTAACCGAAATCCCCGTCGCAGTTTTGAAGTCCGATATGAGATAGGGCAGCGTGTGGCCAAGCCCTCCCACCGCCGTCATGATGCCAGAGGCAAGGCCCCGGATTAGCGGCTGGCCGCGCCCCGACAGCTTGCCGTCATCGGAAAGCGCTTCGGCAAGCCCCATGGAAATGCCGGCCCCCACCGAAGCGGCAATGCCCACCAGAAACGCGTCCCAGGTATTTCCCGTGGCAAAGGCTGCCGCAAACAAGGGTGCGAGCGTTGAAACCGAACCATCCATCAATCCCACAAGGCCAGGCTGGATCACCTGCAGCAGAAACAGGCGCCGCCTGGTTTCGCCTTCCTCAATCTTGATATCAGCCGTCACATGCGTAACGCCAAGGCGCGCCGCCAGCGATTCATGGCCCTTTTCTGCTTGCGCCAATTGCGTGAGAAGCGTCTTGACCAATGGGTCGCTGCTGCGCTCGGCCGACTGGACATAGAAACGGTAATTTTCAAGTTCAATGATTTCCGCCCGCTTGCGCATCTCCTCAATGTTCAGCTTGTTGATCGTCCACGCCGGCTTGTGCCTGACAAAGCCATTGACGTCAGACCGCCGGATCAGCGGAATGAAATCCCCGAATTTTTTTTGATAGAGATTGGTGAGCCATTGGCGGTGCTGGTGCTCTTCCTCGGCCATTTCCATGAAAACCTTGGCCGACGCCGGATAGGACTGCATCAGGTCATTGGCAAAGCCCATATAGGCACGCGCATCGTCATCTTCGCTCGATATGGCAAGTGCTATGATTTCTTGCTCGGTAAGATCAGAAAAGCTTTTCATGAAATCAAATTAGAATAGTTCTAAACTATGGTCTAGGCCAAAGTTTTAATTCTCATCCATTTTCAGCGCTGCAATGAAAGCCTCCTGCGGAATTTCCACCTTGCCAAACTGGCGCATTTTCTTCTTGCCTTCCTTCTGCTTGTCAAGAAGCTTGCGTTTGCGGCTGATGTCGCCACCATAACACTTGGCGGTCACGTCTTTGCGCATCGCAGAAAGTGTTTCACGCGCCACGATCTTGCCGCCAATGGTGGCCTGAATGGGAATCTGGAACATGTGGCGGGGAATAAGCTCTTTCAGCTTTTCACACATCACCCGGCCGCGCTGCTCGGCCCGTGCCCGGTGCACCACCATGGCCAGCGCATCGACAGGTTCGGCATTCACCAGAATGCCCATGCGCACGAGATCGCCTTTTTCATAACCGATCATCTTGTAGTCAAAGCTCGCATAACCGCGGCTCACCGATTTCAGGCGGTCATAGAAATCAAACACCACTTCATTCAATGGAATTTCATAAATCACCATGGCGCGGGCGCCCGCGTAAGTGAGCTGTTTCTGCCGCCCGCGCCGGTCTTCACACAGCTTGAGAATGGAACCCAGATATTCATCCGGCACCAGTATGGTGGCTTCAATCCACGGCTCTTCAATCGATTCAACCAGTGTGGGATCAGGCATGTCAACCGGATTGTGCAACGTCTTCTGCGTGCCGTCGCGCATGTTGATCTTGTAGATAACGCTGGGGGCTGTAGTGATGATATCCACATTGAACTCGCGCTCGATGCGCTCGCGCGTAATTTCAAGATGCAGCAAACCCAGAAACCCGCAGCGGAAACCAAAGCCAAGTGCCGCCGAGGTTTCCATGTCAAACGTGAAGCTTGCATCGTTGAGCCGCAAGCGCCCCATGGCCTCGCGCAGGTCTTCAAACTTCGCCGCATCAACCGGAAAAAAGCCGGCAAACACAACCGACTGCGCGTCCTTGAAGTCCGGCAAGGCTTCGCTGGCAGGATTGCGCTCGTCCGTTACCGTATCGCCAACCCGGGTATCTGCCACTTCCTTGATTGACGCTGTAAAGAACCCGATTTCGCCGGGCCCAAGGCTTGCCACCATTTCCTTTTTGGGCCGCGACACGCCAACCCGGTCTATCTGGTAGGAACCGCCGGTTCCCATCATTTTGACCCGCATGCCCTTTTTCAGTTCGCCATCAATGATGCGCAGGAGAACCACGACGCCCAAATAGGAATCATACCAGCTGTCAACCAGCAGCGCCTTCAGCGGCTTGGCTCGCTCCCCCTTGGGGGCAGGCAGGCGGTGCACAATGGCTTCCAGCACATCCGGCACACCTTGCCCCGTCTTGGCGGAAATCAACACCGCTTGGGATGCATCAATGCCAATCACATCTTCAATCTGCTGGCGAATGCGCTCAGGCTCGGCTGCTGGCAAATCCACCTTGTTGAGAACCGGAACAATCTCGTGGTTGTTGTTGATCGCCTGATAAACATTGGCCAGCGTCTGCGCTTCCACACCTTGTGAAGCGTCCACCACCAGCAAAGAACCCTCGCAGGCCGCCAGCGAGCGCGAAACCTCATAGGCAAAGTCCACATGCCCCGGCGTATCGATGAGGTTCAGCACATAATCCTCGCCATTCCTCGCCTTGTAGTCGAGCCGCACCGTATTGGCCTTGATGGTAATCCCCCGTTCGCGCTCCAAATCCATCGAGTCCAGGATCTGGTCAACCATTTCACGGTCGGTAACCGCACCGCACAGCTGGATAAGCCTGTCGGCAAGCGTGGACTTTCCGTGGTCAATATGGGCGATAATGGAAAAATTGCGAATATGCGAAATGTCGGTCATTGTGGCGGGTGTTTGGCATTGGCCCGACAAATGGTCAAGGGCACTGCAAAGCATTGGCAAGAGGCCACAGGGATTGTCCCCTTCACCCCTCGATGGGACCGCCTGCTGCCTTCCAGGCTGCGATGCCGCCCTGAATGTGACAGGCAGAGGTGATCCCCGCCTCCTGTGCGGCCTGCACCGCCATGGCCGAGCGCTCGCCATAGGCGCAGAAGAATACCACACGCCGTGTGGCACCAATCGCCCCGATCAGTCCGCCCACGCCTAGATTGTCGCGCAAGTTTGGATAGGGCTCATGCAGCGCCCCAGGAATTGTTCCATGCCGCTCGCGCTCTGACTTTTCCCTGAGATCAATCAGTGCCACATCCGGCCGTCCCACCAGTTTCATGGCGTCCCACGCAGTGAGCGCCCAACCCTTCTGGGCAACGGCATCCTGGGCCAAACCAATGCGCATGTTGGCAGGCACCGCCACATCCATCATCTTGGGATTTGGCAGCTTCAGATTGTTCATGAGTTCCACATATTCGTCTCTCGATTTCAC
>JANMPF010000473.1:0-2012 GCA_031369725.1 Rhodobiaceae bacterium
CACAGCGGAGACAGTGCCATTAGCAAGTATTACCAATCTTGTTTCGGTTCTCAAAAGCGTTGGCAAGCAAATGGACCGTGAAAAAGACGTCTTGGTGCTGTTTATTACATCGCATGGTTCGAACGAACTCATTTCAGTTTCAACGCCCGGAATAGCGCTTAATGAAATTACACCTCAGATTTTGACTAAAGCTTTTGCCGACGCTGAAATTAAAAACAAAGTTATCATCATTTCGGCCTGTTACTCCGGCAGTTTCATTCCTGCACTTCGCAGTGATGACACTCTCATCATGACGGCCGCAAGTGCTGAAAAAACGTCATTTGGTTGTTCCAATGAACGCGAGTGGACTTATTTTGGCGACGCCCTTTTCAACCATGCATTCAAGAATACCCGTTCAATGAAGCAAGCATTTTCGGAAGCTAAGGACCTTATAAAAAAATGGGAAACTGAACAAAATTTGACGCCCTCGGAGCCGCAAATTTCTGTGGGCATGAATATATCCAGTGCTCTGGCGAAGACCGAGTAATATGTCGGAACGATTGCTTGATCCGGAGAATCCATCGGTGATTCTGTCGACATTCTGGCCGCAGCGAAAGCTGTTGGGCGAAAGTTGCGGTTGATGCTGCAATTGGCCAATGGTGTTGCATTGCACTTGTTTCCACAATGGTGTTGCATTGCACTCGTTTCCACCACCTGCTACTTTCCATTCTGATAACGGATGTTTGATACGCAGTTGAGAGGGACTCGTATGATTTACTCCCGAACTTATTTTGCCCTTGCATTGCTTTTGGCATTGGTCTGCAACCCTGCCGCCTTTGCCGTTACCCGCCAGCCGGTTACTGCCGATCACGGGATGGTGGTGACTTCACAGCACATTGCCACTGATGTTGGGGCGCAAGTCTTGCGGGATGGCGGCAATGCGGTGGATGCTGCCGTTGCTGTGGGCTATGCGCTGGCGGTGACCAATCCGTGTTGCGGCAATATTGGCGGTGGCGGGTTTGCCACGCTGCATTTGGCAGACGGGCGCGACATCTTTATCAATTTCCGTGAAAAGGCGCCCCTGGCTTCCACTGAAAACATGTATCTTGACGCGAAGGGCGAGGTGGTGCCTGACCTCAGCCTCAAGGGTTATCTTGCGGTTGGCGTTCCGGGGTCGGTGTTGGGGCTTGATACCATGCTGCAGAAATATGGCACCATGGCCCGCGAGAAGATCATGGCACCGGCCATCAAGCTTGCCGATGAGGGATTTGTTCTGAGCCAAGGTGATGCGGATATCCTGGCTGGTTCGGCAAAGTCATTTGCCGGCCAGCCCAATGTGGCGGCGGTGTTTCTCAATGGCGGGCAGGGCTGGAAGGCGGGTGACCTGTTCATTCAGAAGAACCTGGCAAAGACACTTTCCCTGATTTCAAAAAATGGCAGTGATGCTTTCTACAAGGGCACAATCGCGGATGCGGTTGTGGCAGCAAGCGTTGCCAATGGCGGAATTTTATCGAAAAAGGATTTTGAGGATTACACGGTGACTGAAACGCCACCGGTGCATTGCAACTACCGGGGTTATGAATTGATATCGGCACCACCGCCCAGCTCGGGTGGCACGGCAGTATGTGAAATCCTCAATATCATTGAGGGATACCCCATGGCTGAACTTGGCTTTCATTCGGCCGCCGGCATTCATTATCTGGTTGAAGCCATGCGCCACACTTTTGTGGACCGGAATTTTCAGCTTGGCGACCCGGACTTTGTGAAGAACCCGCTGGAACGGTTGCTGTCTGAAAGTTACGCTGCCGCAATCCGCGGCAAGATTGATGCGGACAAGGCGGCAAACTCCAAAGATGTGCAGCCTGGTGTGGAGCCCCATGAGGGCACGCAGACTACGCATTACTCAATCGTGGATTCCGTGGGCAACGCGGTGTCGGTGACCTACACCATAAATGCATTGTTCGGTGCCAGGGTGATTGCCGGCGACACGGGCTTTTTTCTCAACGACGAGATGGATGACTTCACGGTGAAGC
>JANMPF010000483.1:0-3237 GCA_031369725.1 Rhodobiaceae bacterium
GAGGCATAGCCCGCCTTGTTCAATATCTCGGCGAAAACTTCAATGACATCCCAATCGGAGCATTCATATTGTGTGCCCGGCCACGGATTGAATGGAATGAGGTTTACCTTGGCGGGCATGCCTTCCATGAGTTTTACCAGCCGCTTGGCATCGGCCACACTGTCATTGATACCTTTGAGCATGACATATTCAAAGGTGATACGCTTGGCATTGGAAGCACCGGGATAAGCGCGAGCTGCAGCCAGCAATTCGGCGATGGGATATTTCCTGTTGAGCGGCACCAGCTTGTTGCGGATTTCATCGGTGGTACCATGCAGGGAAATGGCAAGGCCGGTGCCGATTTCCTCGCCCGCCCGGATGATTTCCGGCACTACTCCCGACGTGGATAGCGTGATACGCCGCTTGGATAGCGAAATGCCTTCGCCATCCGCCACGATGTTGATCGCAGCCTTTACATTGTCGAAATTGTAGAGGGGTTCTCCCATGCCCATGAGCACCACGTTGGTGAGATAGCGGCCACTTTCCGGCGCATCCGGGTTGGCTTCAATCTGGTGTGGCCATTCCTCAAGCTTGTCACGCGCCAGCATCACCTGACCGACAATTTCATTGGCAGTCAAATTGCGCACCAGTTTCTGCGTACCCGTATGGCAGAATGTGCACGTCAATGTGCAGCCCACCTGACTTGAGATGCACAGGGTTCCGCGGTCTTCTTCCGGGATATAGACCATCTCCACTTCATGGCGCTGGCCGCGTTCATCAGGTGCCAGTCGCAACAACCACTTGCGTGTACCGTCGCTCGACTTCTGCTCGGTCACCACATCGGGCCGCCCGATGGAAAACGCTTCTTCCAGGCCCCCGCGCAGGCCTTGCGAAATATCCGTCATCGCGTCAAAGCTCAGGGCACCCCGATGGTAAATCCAATGCCAGATTTGCCGCATGCGCATGCGCCGCTGCCTTTCAGGAACCCCTACACGCCCCAATATCTCCGCCAGTTCTTCGCGCGTCAGTCCCATCAGTGAAGGGCGCAAATCATTGGGCAGATAGGGGTGGGGCGTTGCCGCTTGTGATTGTAAAACCGTAACCATAGGCCGCCTCTTAGCGCAAGTTTACGGCACCCACCATAGGGCCAAGCTCAACAAAACCATCATCCCGGCCAAGGTCAGGCGAAAACAGGCTGGAAATCGAACCATCAAAAAACAGCGCATTGGCACATTTGAGTCCGTCCCGGAAGAATTTGGCAAAGGCATAGAAGTTCACCGCGTTCTCGGTAATCACGAAAATCGCCGTATGATCGTCCACCATGCCAACACCATTGCGCCGCTTGTAAGACGTGCCGGTTTCAGAAAATTTGGGGTGTATCACCCCATTGATCACCAGCATGGGGCCAGATTGCGTGGCAAAATCCGGCTTGATGCCCGATTTCACATATTCCTCGCTGGCCATGACACCGAGACTGTCGCCTTCCACATAAAACACGCCATTGGGCTTCAAATGAAAATTGCCATAACCATTGCGGGTGTTCAGTTTTTTGGATTGTGTGCCATCCTCAATATAAAGCCCGATTGGTTTGAGATTTGCGTCAAACATGCCGGCATTCATGGCAAAGCGCAACTCTTTGCCTTCCGATTTCAGGTCTGCGGCCAGCGCGTCAAAGCTTGCAAGCGGCACACCCGCACTATCCAGATTATAGGTTTCAAGCCGCATGTCGTGCAAATCAATGCGGCAAACAATGTAGCCATTGTCTTCAAAGTTTTGGGCCATGCACGGAGATTCTGCTGCAAAGACGGGCGAATGCAGACACAACAACAGGGCGACGGGGAAAAACCAGCGCATAGGGATATTATTTACAGGCGCTATCGATCTTGTCCATGGCCGCTGAAATGCCGTTGAGTGAGTAATTGTCGGTGGTTTCGGTGCCCTTCCACGACGTGCCGGTGACCGATAGTGTCTTGCCATTTTTCATCGCCGCGACAATCTTCTTTTCCTTGGCGGTCGTATCCGCCCAGGCGCCGTCACCATTGGTGAAAAGCTCAAATTCCGCCTCGTCCACCTTCACCTGAACGGTTGTCTGTTCCTTGAACGGATAGCCAATGATGGTGGAAACTTCGCCGCTGATTTTACGGCCCGGCATATCGGTAATGATGAAGAATATGGGGTCGCGTTTCACCTTTTTGACGGACTCGCTGGATTTTGGCTGCGACACCACGTAGCAAACCTTGGTATCAGGGGCATTATAGGTATAGGCCGTCCAGTCGTTGAACACCCCAAGTGACGTAGGCTCCGCCGCATCGGCACCAACGCTGAAAACCAGGCTTAGAACTGCTGTCGCCCCAATTTGCCGTAAATGAATCATGGTTAACGTCATAGCCCCAAGAAATTAAGAAATCTATGCCAAGCCTTTGTGAGGAAAATTCGGCCCAATTGCGGCACCGGCCAAAACCCCATGTTGCATTGCACAAATAGCTGCGATAGCGTCATTTGAGCAACTTTTAGGGGGCATGATCCGTGATCGAAATTCTCCAGCAGGCACAAAGTGCAACCGCCCAGGTCTTCGACAAGGCAAAGGCTGCATTAAGGCTCCTTGTTGCATCCGGTGATTTTGATCGGCACCAACATGCAGCCCACGGCCTGAGCTGGCTTGCCACCTATGTTGATACCATCAAGGCCCTGAGTGCTTATGCAGCCAGGCTTTCCGCCCTTGGCAAATTTGCTGAGGTTGAACAGCTTTTGGTTTCCGTGGCCATTGGCGAATATCTCAATCAGGTGGCGGGCGGAATTCCCATGAACCAGACCGAGTTCTTCCGGGTTGGCAGCCTGGGTGTTTCTGTTGCAGCCATTCAGAATTGCCAACTCTTCCAATCAGGCAACACACCCGCCAGCCGCGCCCGCCTCGTGGAACTGATGCAGCAGCAGCAGGGTGAACTCACCACCGGCAATTGCGGGCTAGACGACACCATAAGCGATATGCGCGCCACCATGCAGCGCTTTGTGGCTGCAGAAATTGCCCCCCACGCCCATCATTGGCATTTGGACAATGCCTATGTGCCGCTGGAAATTATTTCGCAATTGGCCAGGCTCGGTGTTTTCGCCCTCACGCTCCCGGAGGAATTTGGCGGGCTTGGCATGCCAAAAGAGGCCATGTGCGTTGTCTCGGAAGAACTGTCGCGCGGCTGGATTGCCGTGGGTTCGCTTGGAACGCGCGCTGAAATTGCTTGCGAGCTCATTTTGTGTGGCGGC
>JANMPF010000496.1:0-5067 GCA_031369725.1 Rhodobiaceae bacterium
ATCACCACAGCTATCCTTTCGGGCCACTACGGCTTGCCGATTGAGGTTGGCATGCTGGGTGCCCTGGCACTCGGTGTACTGGTCGGGCTGGTCAATGGACTTTTAACAGTGCGCACCACGGTGCCATCGCTCATCATAACACTCGGCACTCTTGTTGCCATGCAGGGTATCGTGCTGAGCGCTGCCATGTTGTTGACCGGCAATGCCAGCGTGCCGCTGAAGGCACCTGAATGGGCCAAGTTCGTTTTTGGCCAATTGTTGAACAATACCCATCAGGTCATCATCCTGTGGTGGATCGCGTTGACCATGGTCTTCGCCTTTGTCCTGCACAAGACGCGCTATGGCAACTGGATCTTTGCACTGGGTGGCGACAAGGTGTCAGCCCGCAATGCCGGCATACCAACGACGCGCCTGACCATAGCTCTGTTCGTCTTGTCGGCCACTGCCGCAAGCTTTGTCGGCATGTGCCAGGCTATCCTTTTCAATTCGGCGCAAGTCTCTGGTGGCATGGGCTACATTTTCAACGCGATTTCCAGCGTCGTGGTTGGCGGCGTCCTGCTGACCGGAGGCTTCGGCTCGGTGATAGGCATTTTCGTCGGCACGCTGACATTCGCCATAGTCATTCAGGGAATCTACTTTACCCAGATCGATCGCAACTGGTCCAACCTGATCATCGGAGTGACACTTCTGGTTGCCATGGCGATGAATGAAAGTTTCCGCAACATTGCGCTGTCTTACGCGCCCAAGAAAAAGTGAGATGAAAATGAAGGCACCTATCCTCTCTCTCAAGAGTGTCAACAAGTCATTTGGCCCCATTGAGGTGCTGAACGACATCTCGCTCGACGTTCGATCAGGTGAAGTGCTGTGCTTGTTGGGCGATAATGGTGCCGGGAAATCCACGCTGATCAAAATACTGTCCGGTGTATATACGATTACCTCCGGTCACTTGGAGATGGATGGAACGCCCGTCAGTCTAACAAGCCCGCGGCAGGCCAGTGACATGGGCATTGCAACAGTCCACCAATTCGGCGGCACATTCCCGCTTATGAGCATTGGTCGCAGTTTCTTTGTGGGCGTCGAACCAACAAAAGGTTGGGGGCCGTTCAAAGTCTTCGATCGCAAGAAGGCCAATGAGATTGCTATCAAAGCCGTCCGTGACTTTGGCATTACCCGCATTGATGATGGCGACAGGCTTGTGGGCGGCCTTTCAGGTGGCGAGCGCCAGTCACTTGCAATAGCGCGCGCCGTACACTTTGGCGCCCGCGTCCTTATTCTAGATGAGCCGACCGCCGCCCTTGGCGTAAAGCAGGCAAGCCACGTGTTGCGCATTGTAAATGAAGCCAAAAAGCGTGGCCTCGCCGTTATCTTCATCACTCACCAGGTCATGCACGCCATGGCGGTGGGTGACCACTTTGCGGTTCTGATCCGGGGTGCCATCGCGGCCGATTTCCGGAAAGGCGAAAGGACCCGCGAAGAAATCACTGACCTGATGGCTGGCGGGGAAACGATGGCGGCACTTGAGGCGGAAATTGAGGTTCACAGCCATGGATGACTTGAAGTATGGCACAAGAAACAAGCGTGGTGACTGGACACCGGATGCGAATCCGCAGATTGCGTTTTTCTGGAACAGGCCTTTCGATTTTCGTGAATGGGTGAAATTTCTGATTGGTTATATCTGGCCGTGGAACGTGTTCCACATGGCAGTGACATTGCTCTACTGGCACTATATACTTCCCGATTGGGAAACGATGAAGACACTCTCTTGGAGCTGGGCACTTTGGCTCTATACCGTGAATAGTGTCGGCATCTTCCTGATGTATGGTTCAATTGAGTTTTTCTATTATTGGAAACGCCGGCAGGGAACGCGCTTCAAATACAATGCCAAGTTCCCGTCCTAGAACCCTTCCGATGTGTTCTTTTTCAAAAGCCAGAACATTGATAATGTCTTGCGCACCTATCTTTCCGGCATTCCCATGTGGACGCTTGTTGAAGTGCTCATGCTGTGGTGTTTTGCCAATGGTTATGCCTCCTGGCTGAACTGGTCGGAACACCCTTATTGGCTGGCCTTCATGCTGTTCATCACGCCGATGATTCATGAGGTGAATTTCTTCTTCATTCACCGCGCCATTCACTGGCCGCCACTTTACAAGTGGATCCACTCTGTTCACCACAATTCGGTCAATCCGTCGCCGTGGTCATCGCTGTCGATGCACCCAGTGGAGACATTTCTCTATCATGGTGTCGTGTGGTGGCATCTGGTGTTGCCATCCAATCCGCTCATTGCCTTGTTCCAATTGCACATGGCAGCCTACGGCGCTGTCAATGGCCACATCGGCTTCGACAAGTTGGAGCTGACCGATGATACCGCACTCGATAGCCATGCTTATCTGCACTACCTGCACCATAAGCATTTTGAAGTGAACTACGGTGGTGATGGATTGATCCCGCTCGATAAGTGGTTCGGAACTTGGCATGACGGTAGCAAAAAGGCGCAAGCCTTGATGGATGCCCGTTACGCACGAAAAGTTGCAAGGATGAACAAACAGACATGACACTCCGAATTGGCATTATTGGCGCCGGCATCATGGGGGCAGATCATGCCCGGATTTTTGCCGAAGAGGTGCCTGGCACAACTTTACAAGTAATCTGTGATGCTGATCAGAAACGCGCCAAAGCAGCCGCCGATGAAACGGGAGCAATGTCTGTCACCAACGATCCTTCAGCTGTCATCAATGACGCATCTGTTGATGCCGTAGTCATTGCGGCACCGGATCAATTCCACGCGCCACTAACGCTTGCCTGCATCGCGGCAGGAAAGCCGGTGTTGTGCGAAAAGCCACTCTCCCAGGAAGGCAAGGAGTGTTTGGCCGTGCTTGCGGCTGAGGAAAAATCCGGCAGGCATCTGGTCCAGATCGGTTTCATGCGCAGGTTTGATCCCTCCTATGCCGAAATCAAGGCGTTGTTGACGCGTGGCGATCTTGGCAAGGCGCTGATGTTCCATTGTTTCCATCGCAATGTGGCCCCGGCTTACGGTTTCCAGGCCTCCATGGCCATCTGCAATTCTGCACCGCATGAGTTTGATGTAGCGCGCTGGATGCTGGATTCGGATTTCAAGACCATTAGCGTTTTCCGCCCGCCGAGCGGGGGTGAAACCGCACCCGTGTTCATGGTATTGGAAACGGTTGCAGGCCAACTGGTGAACATCGAAGTCAATATCAGCGCCACCTATGGCTATGACGTGCGTGGTGAACTTGTGGGCGAAAAGGGCACCGCCTTCTTGCGTGCCCCTGTTCTCACTGATGTCAACCTTGGCCTCAAGCAGATCAATACATACCCCGCAGACTGGCGGCCACGCTTTGTCGACGCATACCGCCAACAAAACCGCGCTTGGGTCAAATCTATTACCAGCGGCAAGCCAAATCTGGGTGCTTCGGCTTGGGACGGCTACTGCTCCACCGCCGTCGCGCAAGCAGGCGTTGAAGCGCTCAACACGGGGAAAACTGTGGCGGTGACGCAGATTGCCAAGCCGAAATTCTATATGTGAGGCAATAATGAAAATTGGAATGGTCACCGATTCACTTGCTCATCTGTCGTTCGATGAGATGCTGGATACTGCTGCAAGGCTGGGCGTTAAAGGTGTAGAGTTCAATGCTGCCAATTGGACGTCTGCTCCGCATTTGAATTTAAAAGGGTTGCTCAGCAGCTCGGCGGAACGCCGTGACTTTCTGAAGTCGGTCAAATCGCGCGGATTGGATATCATTGCATTGAATGCCAATGGCAATCAACTTCACCCTACCGAAGGTGAGGTTCAATCGAATGCCCTGCATGATACAATTCGCGTTGCAGGATCTATAGGCATTGAAACCGTCGTCTTGATGTCTGGCCTTCCAGAAGGTGCTGCTAGCGACAAAATGCCTAATTGGGTTGTCTCGTCATGGCCACCCGAAACCCAGACCATCCTCAAATACCAATGGGAAGAACGCGCCTTGCCCTATTGGGCGAAGCTTGCTGCCTTCGCCAAACAGCATGGTGTCAAGAAATTGGCGGTGGAATTGCACGGCAATCAGCTAGTGTACAATGTTCCAACATTGCTGCGCCTGCGCAACGAAATCGGCCCTATCGTAGGCGCAAACCTTGATCCTTCGCATCTCATGTGGATGGGAGCTGACCCGCTTGCCGCCATTGACGCACTGGGTTCTGCTATTTTGCACACACATGCCAAGGACACCTTCATCAACAAGCCGGTCACGGCACTCACCAGCCGTCTTGAGAACGGGTCATTGCTGGACATTCCTGCCCGCGCCTGGAGCTATATCACCTTGGGCTATGGCAACGGGCAAGGCTTCTGGAAAGACTTTTGCTACCGCTTGCGCATGGTTGGCTATGACGGCTGGCTTTCCATTGAACATGAGGATGTGATGTTGTCCCGTGAGGAAGGGGTCAGGAAGTCAGTA
This sequence comes from Rhodobiaceae bacterium, assembly GCA_031369725.1. Lineage (GTDB taxonomy): Bacteria > Pseudomonadota > Alphaproteobacteria > Rhizobiales > Aestuariivirgaceae > Aestuariivirga. The sequence continues at coordinate 4,455 of JANMPF010000496.1, forward strand.
GAGCTGCTGCAGGCGGTGGTGCCATCGGAGGCAAGCGACTACAAGCCCCAGGAATTTTGAGGAAATGAGCTGATGGGAATGTATCACAATCGTCCTCATGTCGAAGACATCCGCAAGATGAAAAAGAACAGTGAAAAGATCTCGATGCTTTTCGTCACGACGCCGGAGGAGGCTGCCGCCGCCAATGCGGCAGGCATTCACATGTTGTCGATCGAAGGAAAGTACTTTGACGCCAAAATGCGGGAGGCTGCTGGAAGCTGTTTCGTACAAGTCGGTCTGCCGTATGGTGGTTACGGCAGCTTTGATGGTTGCCCCTTGGCTACAGCAGAAGACTACCTACGCGCCGCATTCCATTATGCGGCTCTCGGCGGGGATGCCTATTATTGCTCTGCCTCTTACGATATCCAGAAGACGCTATGTGACAATCACATTCCTGTCCATATCGGTCTTATTCCTTCTTACATCACGTGGAGTGGTTGGCGTGCGGTGGGCAAGACAGCCGATGAGACCATGGCACTTTGGCGCCACACAAAAAAGTTGGAAGAAATAAATGTCAACCGTGTAAGTCCCACTTCGCTTGACCCTATTCTTCTTTTAAATAATGCAATCATCA
>JANMPF010000162.1:0-2643 GCA_031369725.1 Rhodobiaceae bacterium
CCGATGAGGAGCAAATGCTCGGTTTCATCCCGGCGCACCAGAACAAGGCGGCGGGTTTCATCAATTTCATGGTATTCGCTAACGCCGAGCCGCTGGCCCTTGCGCCCGCGAACGCGTTTATGAAGTGCCTTGTAGACCAGTGTGCCAATCAAAAGCACGGCCAGTACAATGGCTGCCGTTATGATATAGTTCCAATAGGGCGTGAGCATTTCCATTGCAGGCTTCCTCGCGTTAAGTCATTCTCAAGCTTGAATATAACACAAATTTTATCAAGTTGGAGCAGAGATTTGGCTTTTGCGTGCCGCACGAAACCAGTGGATTCCGTAGCGCCTTGAAAAGGCTATACTGGCTTGATTCGGGGATGGGAATGGGATGACGGAACGCGGTCCTTCTGAAAGATATGAAGCGGCCGGAATGGCCCCAGTGGCGAGCCGCAGTTTTGCGGCTCTGTCTTTGTTGTTGGCTGTGGTGTTGGCAGGTGCCGTAGCCGCAGCGGCATGGGCACTGTCGCCATCCATTTCACTGTATCTGGTTGTTTCCGGCGCTGTCCTTTCTTTTATCGGGTTGTTTGCTCTTTTTGGCTGGATGGCGGGCCTCATTCGCTTGAGTGGGCGTAGTCAAACCGCGGCGTTTTTTGATGGCCTGACTGATGCCATCGGCGATGCATGCGTGGTAACCGATGGCAAGTCCCGCGCTGTCTATGGCAACGCGCCCTATCTTAAACTGGCTTCCGAGGCGGGGGTTAATCGGCTGGTGGGGTTTGATCTTCTTTTTGCCGGTCAAACCGCTTTCGTCGAGCCGATTTACCAACTGGCCCAAGCTGCCTTGGAAGGAAAATCCGACTCCCGCGAAATTCGTGTGGGCGCCGGTGCTTCCGCTCCTGGTGCCAGCCCGGTCATGCCAAAGTGGCTGAAAATGAGTGTGGCCCCGATCACCGAACACGCGCGGCGCGGCTATGTCCTGTGGCGCTTGCAGGACATCAGTGTCGACCGCGCCAAACAGGAACAGGCCTTTGGCCGCCTGCAATTTATCATAACCTATCTCGACCGCGCACCCGCCGGTTTCTTTTCAACTCTGCCCAGCAAAAAGGTTGACTACCTCAACGCAACCCTGGCTGAATGGTTGGGTTTTGACGTGGCCGAAAGTCAAGGTGGTGAGCTTCAGCTGAGTGATGTTTTGGGTGCTGAGGGAGCCCGGCAAGTTGCAGCCGTAGAGCCTGTTGCCTCTGGCGGGCGAACCGAGTTGTTCAGCCTTGATTTGAAATCCAAAAACGGTTCGGTGTTGCCAGTGGACGTTATTCACCGCGTGGATTTTGATGCGCAGTCAAAAATGCTCCCATCCCGCACCCTGATCGTGCCGCGGCGCGAAACTGCCTTGCACGGTAGTGAAAATGAAGCCTTGTCGCGTTTTGTCGGCTTGGCTCCCATCGGTATTGCCGAAATAGATGAGAAGGGCATTATCCAGTCTGCCAATTCGATCTTCCTGTCCTATTCGCCCAAGGCCCGTCGCGGCGGTAGTTTGGCTGCCATGGTGGCTGAGAGCGATCGCGCCGAACTGCAGGCGGGACTCGAGAAATTTAAAACCCGGCAGACTGACGTGGTCCTCGTCGATGCAACCATGCTGGATGACAGGCCGCGGCTTGTGCAATTCTCGTTCGCCAGGCTGCACGGCGAGGGAATTCACCTCACGGTTTTTGCCGTTGACCGCACCGAAAGCAAGACCCTTGAAGTGCAATTGGCCCAAAGCCAGAAAATGCAGGCCGTTGGCCAGCTGGCCAGCGGCATTGCCCACGACTTCAACAATGTCCTCACTCCCATCATTGGTTTTGCGGATTTGCTTTTGGCCAAAATGCGGCCAACCGACCCGGCCTTTGCCGATATCATGAACATCAAGCAGAACGCCAATCGCGCCGCCAATCTTGTGCGCCAGCTCCTGGCGTTTTCACGCAAGCAAACCTTGCAGCCAAAAGTGCATTCCCTCACCGATGCCATGTCTGACCTTGGCAATCTCCTGGGTCGCGTATTGGGTGAAAAGGTTGAACTGAAAATCAGCCATAGCCGTGATTTGGGATTGGTCTTGGTGGATATTCACCAGTTTGAACAGGTCATCATCAACCTTGCCGTCAATGCGCGCGATGCCATGCCCAGGGGTGGCACACTTTTCGTCAGTACAAAGAATATTAGCGAGGAAGAGTCGAGGGCCGTTCTGCGCGGCCCCATGCCGCCCGGTGAATATGTCGTGTGCGAGGTGACCGACACGGGTTCAGGCATTCCCGCGAATATTGTTGAAAAAATTTGGGAACCTTTTTTCTCGACCAAGGAAGTTGGCAAGGGTACGGGCCTTGGCCTTTCCACTGTCTATGGCATCGTCAAGCAAACCGGCGGCTTCATCTATTGCGACAGCGAAATCGGCAAGGGAACCACCTTCAGCATCTACCTGCCGCGCCACTATCCAAAACCGGTTGACCCGGCAGCCGCTGTGGCCAGGGAAGAGGTCAAGGAGAAGCGTGCCGATCTCACTGGCAAGGGGCGCATTTTGTTGGTGGAAGATGAAGACGCGGTGCGTGCCTTCGCCGTGCGTGCGCTTTCCTCACGGGGTTATACCGTGATTGAGGCCGACTCCGGCGAAAGTGCACTCGCCGTG